>JAFAWI010000711.1 GCA_019241915.1 Alphaproteobacteria bacterium | reverse complement strand
TGACGCCCAAAAACGACAGTCGAGGCTTGTCCGATTAGGGTCGGGACTTCGTATGCCAGAGCCCATGGCGGAGTGAGCGCCGGCAGCGGGCAGGGACCGCGCCGGCGGTAGCGGCTGCGGTGGCCTCCAGCGCGGTGCAGCTTATCGGCGTGCCGGCGGTTATGCCGACAGGCGGGCCTTGGCCGCGGAACCGCGCCGCGCCTCGGCACGCTCGAACTGTGGCGCGGCCAGCCGCAGATCGGCGACAAAGGCAGCATATTCGCGCGCCTTGTCGGCGTCGTCTTGCATGCGCAGCAGCGCCGACGGATGGATCGTGACGTAGAGCGTCGCGTCGTCGGCGAGCGGGTGCGGCCGCCCGCGTTCCTTGGCGATCGTCGCGCCGCGGCCGAGCAGGCTGCGCGCCGCGGTCGCGCCCATCGCGACAATGGTCTGCGGCCGCACGATGCTCCGCTCCAAGCCGAGCCACCAGCGGCAGATGTCGATCTCGCCGGCATTCGGCTTTTTGTGCAGACGCCGCTTGCCGCGCCACTCGTACTTGAAGTGCTTGACGGCGTTGGTGACGAATACCTTGCGCCGGTCGATCCCGGCATCGCGCAGCGCCTGGTCGAGAATGCGTCCGGCGGGGCCGACAAAGGGCTTGCCGGCGAGGTCCTCCTTGTCGCCAGGCTGCTCGCCGACCAGCATGATGTCGGCTTCGCGCAGCCCTTCGCCGGGAACCACCTGGGTGGCACTACGGTACAGCGGGCAACGCCGGCATTCGGTTTCCTCGCGGCGCAGATCGGCGAGCGTCCGTATCGGCGTCGCGAATAGATCGTTGGGCATCGGCGCCTCCTCGCGTGGAACGCCGCGGCGAAACGCGCGGTTCCGGAACCGGGATGGCGGCCGCCGGTTTGCTCTCTGCACACAGCAGGAGCATGCCGTGCCGCGCGATAATCTGCTTGAGGTCGCGGCTCTCGATCCGATCGCGGCGGCGCGCGCGGCGCACCTGCGCCACGTCGGCGACGACGCGCCGGGCATTACCCGGCACAAAGCTCGGCATGGCTTTGACTATCGCGATACCGACGGCCAGCTGATCGCCGATACCGACACGCTCGGCCGCATCAAGTCGCTGGCGATCCCACCCGCCTGGACCAACGTCTGGATCTG
Organism: Alphaproteobacteria bacterium; assembly: GCA_019241915.1. Lineage (GTDB taxonomy): Bacteria > Pseudomonadota > Alphaproteobacteria > ATCC43930 > CGMCC-115725 > DATARH01. Next base: position 7,938 of record JAFAWI010000711.1, on the reverse strand, counting down.
CCCGCAAGCGAACGGCCATATCCAGGCGACGGGGCGCGACGCCCGGGGCCGCAAGCAATACCGTTATCATCCGCGCTGGCGGCAGACGCGGGACGAGACGAAATACGGCCGCATGCTGATGTTCGCCCGCGCCCTGCCGCGCATCCGCGCGCGCGTCGCGGCCGACCTGCTCCGCCGCGGTCTGCCGCGGGACAAAGTGTTGGCGGCGATTGTCCGCCTGCTGGAGTTGACGCTGTTCCGTATCGGCAACGCCGAGTACTCACGCACCAACAAGAGCTTCGGCCTGACCACGCTGCGCGACCGCCACGCGGTAATCGAGGGCGATGAGGTTCGGCTGAGCTTTCGCGGCAAGCACGGCATCCGCCACGAGGGGCGGCTGACCGACCCGCGGCTGGCGCGGATCGTCAAGAACTGCCGCGATCTGCCGGGCTACGAGTTGTTCCAGTACCTCGATTCCGACGGCAGCCGTCACGCTGTCGACTCAGCCGACGTCAACGACTACCTGCGCGCGGCAAGCGGCGAGGACATCACGGCCAAGGACTTCCGCACCTGGGCCGGAACGCAACTCGCCGCGCTGGCGCTGCGCGAATTGGCCGGGGTCGAGGACGAGGTCAAGAAATCGGCCATCGTGCGGGCGGTCGAGCACGTCGCCAAACACCTCGGCAACACGGCGGCGGTGTGCCGCAAATGCTACATCCACCCCGCGATCTTTGACGGTTACCTCGACGGCACGCTGCTCAAAACGCTGGCGGCGCGTACCCGCGCCTATCTGGCGCGCAACGTCGCCGGTACGAGCGCCGAGGAGGCCGCGGTCGCCGCGTTTTTAAGGCTGCGACTCGAGCGGCTGGCCAAGACGCGGCCGCTCGCCCGCGGCACGGCTAGCGATGGTGATGCCAGCCGCGGTGCCACCCGCGGTGCCAGCCCCAATGGCGCCAACCCCAGCCCCATTCGCCCCACGGGTAGTAAGGGTAGCCGTAATACGGATAGCCCCAATAGGGGTAGCCGTAACCGGCAGGCAGCGGCACCGAATAAAGATACGGATAGGGCAGCGCCGACGGCGCGGCCGCGCCTGGGGCAGCGGGAGCGGCGGGCGCCGGGGCAGCGGCCGGCGGATTAGCCGACAATCGGTTGAGCTCCTGCTGGTTCAGCGACTCTGCGCTTTGTGCGAATGCCGGCGACGCGGCCGCGACAGCAACCGCGATACCAAGCGCAACTCCATTCAGAAGGTGCTTCATGATATTTCCCTTGTGGTTCGCGTATGAGGCTCGGGACCTTGCTTTTGCGTCATTAAGATTGGAACCAAGCAACCGTTGCGCGCTTTATGGCCGCCAGTCAAGTTGTGCGGTGGACGCGTCCGCCGGACACCCGCCACGGCGCCACGCTCGGCCGCTGCGCAGCAGGGGCGCCACTGTCACAGCGCTTTCGAATTGCGGCGGCCACTCATAGCAATTGAGCATCTCTGCGTTGGGATAGGCGCGCTCGATCGCCGCTACCGCCTCGCCGAGCGAAGCAAAATCGCCGGTAAGCAGCATGCGCGTATTCCAGATGCTGGGCGGCACACGCGACAGCACGCCAAAATCCGCCTCGTTATCGTCCGGCTCGCGATCGATGTAGGCGGTAATATCGATCGACACCGCGCCCGGACCCCGGGCCTCCTCCCGGATTACCTCGACCCGGAAGACGGTACCTGCGTAGCTATCCCGCATGATGGTCCCGGCCGACGCGCGCCGCAGCGATCAGCCGATCGAGATCCGGTCGCTCGACATGGTCCGCCGTCATCAGCGCCAGTGTCATCGGGTCGCTGAGAAGCTCTGAAAGGTTTGGTTCGATTGCCAAAAAACAGCGGCATTCGGATGAGACGCGTTGGAGGGAGCTGCGGTTTAGCATGGGACGGGGTTCCCCAACTTCTGTTCTATGAGCGGAAACTAGGGGATGGCGCGGCCGCTCCAGTGTGAGCTACGTCACACTGAGCAAAATTTTCTGCACCGGTGTCGCGCGCGGCTTGCTCGGTTCCGGTGCGGCAGGGAGTGCTGGATGCACGGCCAGCCGAACGGCAGTGGGATCGGACAGCCGGTACGCCGGCGCGAGGATCGGCGACTGTTGACCGGCCGCGGCCGCTACAGCGACGACCTCAACCTCGCAGGCCAAGCCCACGCCGTCTTCGTCCGTTCTCCGCATGCGCACGCGCTAATCCGGCGGCTGCACGCAGCGGCAGCGCGGGGGGCACCCGGCGTGCTTGCGGTGCTCACCGCGGATGAGGCGCGCGCGGACGGCCTCAACCCGCTGCCGCATATTGCCAACAATCACCCGGCCGACATCGCCATCCAGAACAAGGACGGCTCGCCGACCGTGCGGCCCCAGCAGCACCCGATCGTCTTCCCTGAGATCTGCCATGTCGGCGAGATCGTTGCGGCGGTCGTCGCCGAAACCGTCGATGCGGCCAAGGACGCGGCGGAACTGGTGGAGATCGAATGGGAGGTGTTGCCGGCGGTGGCGCGCGGGCTCGATGCCGCCGCCGTGCAGGCGCCGCGTGCCCGTCTGGACAGCCCGAACGTCATCCTTGACGGCGAGATCGGCGACGAGGCCGCGGCCGCAGCCGCGTTTGCGCGCGCCGCGCATGTCGTGACGCTCGACACCTGGGTGCAGCGCGTCGCTGGCGTGCCGATGGAGCCGCGCGCTGCGGTCGGCGAATACGACCCGGCAACCAACATGCACATCTGCCACGCCGGCGCCGGCGGTGCTGTCAGCCCGCGGCGCGATCTGGCCCTCGTCTTCGGCATCCCGCCCGAGCAGGCTCGGATGGTGATGCACGACATCGGCGGCAATTTCGGCACGCGCGGCTCATTCAGTGTCGAGTTCGCGCTGGTCGTGTGGACCGCCAAGCGCCTCGGCCGCCCCGTCAAATGGACCTCCGAGCGCAGCGAATATTTCGTCGCCGACTACCAGGCCCGCGACCTTGCGTGCCATGCCGAACTCGCGCTCGACAAGGACGGCACCTTTCTCGCGATGCGCGGCTCCAATCTCGTCAACCAGGGCGCCTATGCGATCGCCTTCGGCTCGCTCAACAAGGGCGTCGAAATCATGTCGAGCATCTACCACGTGCCGGCAGTGCATTTCCGCGCGCGGGCGGCGCTGACCAACACCTTGCCGACGCGCCCTTATCGCAGCTCGGGCCGGCCCGAAGTGATGTTCGTGATGGAGCGGCTGATCGACCTCGCCGCGCTTGAAACCGGCATCGACCGCATCGAGTTGCGCCGGCGCAATCTCGTGTCGGCCGAGATGATGCCCTACACCAACCCGTTCGGCATGATCTACGACAGCGGCGAGTACCACGACTGCATGGCAAGGGCGCTGCGGCTCGGCGACTGGAATGGCTTCGCGGCGCGCCGCGCCGAGGCGAAATCGCGCGGCAGGGCGCGCGGCATCGGTGTCGCCAACTACGTCGACACCGCGACCGGCGCGCCGCGCGAGAAGGCCGAGATGGTGGTAAAGCCGGAAGGCATCGTCGAAGTCGCGATCGGCACCGTCAGCCAGGGCCAGGGCCACGAGACCAGCTTTGCGCAGCTGGTGACCGAGTTTCTCGGCGTGCCGCTCGACAGCGTCGAACTGGTTACCGGCGACACCGCGCGCGTCTCGATCGGGGGGGGCGCACATTCCGGCCGCGCGCTCAGGCTCGGCAGCATCGTCATGCACAACGCCTCGCAGGCGATTATCGAAAAGGGTCTGCAGATCGCTTCGCACGTGCTCGAGGCGAACGTCGCAGACATCGAATTCGCCGGCGGCGATTTTACCGTCAAGGGCACCGATCGCGCGCTTGGCATCTTCGATGTGGCGCGCGCCGCGCTCGAACGCGACGACTTGCCCGACGAATTGCGCGGGCCGCTTGGCGCCGAGAGCGACGAGACCGTTACCGTCGCCGCCTTCCCTTATGGCTGCCATGTCTGCGAGGTCGAGATCGATCCCGAGACCGGGGTGCTCGACATCGTGCGCTACAGCGCGGTCGACGATGTGGGGCGGGCGGTCAACCCGATGATCGTGCACGGCCAGGTGCATGGCGGGATTGTCCAAGGGATCGGCCAGGCGATCCAGGAAGACGCGCATTACGACCGCACCAGCGCGCAGCCGCTCGCCGGCTCGTTCATGGATTACGCGATGCCGCGCGCCGACCGGATGCCGCGCTTCGATTGCGAGCTCTCCGAAGTGCCGAGCCCAACCCACCCGCTTGGCATCCGCCCCGGCGGCGAAGGCGGCACCACCCCGGCGCTCGCGGTGGTGATCAACGCCGTCGTCGACGCGCTGGCGGACTACGGCGTAACACACCTTGAAATGCCGGCGACGCCCGAGCGCATCTGGCGGGCGATCCACGGCAAGCGGCCACCCTGATTGGCCGGGGCTGTCGCGGCAGCGCATTTTTAACCACTCTAGCCGATCATCGCGGCGGTGACGTCGCTGGTGTCCCATCTGCGCGGCCATCGCCTTGCATGGCTGGCGCTGCCGCTGCTGGCCGCCGTCGCGTATGGCTGCTTGTGCACCTGGTTCTGGCAGCATCAGCGCGATTTTCTTTACGCTCCCGGCGGCACGCTCGCGACGCCGGCGGCCGTCGGGCTGGCGGATGTATCGGTCGTGCATATTCGCACTGTGGACGCCGAGCAGATCGTCGGCTGGTGGCGACCGCCGCCGAGCACCGGTGGCGGTGTGGTGCTATATCTGCGCGGCACGCCGGGCACAGTGGCCGATTACGCGCCCTACATCCTGCCCGACCTCGAGAAGGCAAAGCTCGGGATCCTCGCGATCGACTATCGCGGCTTCGGCGGCTCGACCGGCAGCCCGAGCGAAGCCGGAATCCGGCTCGACACCGAGGCCGCATTCGACTTCATCCGCCAACAAGCGCCAGGATCGAAGATCGCCTTGTTCGGCCAGAGTTTCGGGACAGGCCCGGCGGTAACGCTGGCGGCGGACCGGCCGGTCGCCGGGCTGCTGCTCAACGCGCCTTACGCGTCGATCCTGCGGCTGTTCGAGAGGAGCGCGCCGCCCTTCCTGCCGTATCGCTGGCTGCTCGCCGACCAGTACGATTCATTGGCGACGATCGGGCGCGTCACGGCGCCGGTGACGATCCTGCACGGCACCGCCGACACGACAATCCCGCTCGCCGAGGCGCGCCGCCTCTACGCCGCGGCGCGGCAACCGAAGCAGATGATCGAGGTCATCGGCGCGGGGCATACCGAAGCGTGGCAGGGCGACGCAAAAGCGGCGGCGCTCAAGGCCCTCGTCGATTGGACCCGCTAGGCCGGACGTAGACGCAGGCGCCTAATACTCCCGCGCCAAATCAATCTGCTGCAAAAGGCCGGCACCGGCTTCGAGGCTGCGGATATTGCGGGCAATCTCGGTCACCAGCTGGTCCACCGTCGGGCGGCGCGCGACATGCGGCATCACCGTGACTTTCGGGTGCGACCACAGCGGGCTGTCCGAAGGCAGCGGCTCGGGCTTGAGAGCGTCGAGTGCGGCGTACGAAAGCTGACCCGAGTCGAGCGCAGCGATCAGGTCGGCGTCGACCACATGGCCGCCGCGGCCGATGTTTATCACCATGGCGCCCTTCGGCATCATCGCGAAGGTACGCGCGCAGAGGATGCCTTCCGTCTCGCGGGTCAGCGGCAGCAGGCATACCGCGATGTCGGTTTGCTGCATGAACGGCTCCAATTGATCCTCGCCGTGGAAAATGCGGATGCCGTCCTGCTCCGGCCGTGGCGACCGCACCCAGGCGGATACCGGAAAACCCAGTTGCTTCAGAATCAGCGCCGGCGCCGTCGCCATCAGCCCGAGGCCGAGAAAACCGATGCGGCGCTGCTCGGGCCGGACGATCGGCACCCGCAGCCATTCGCGGCTTGCCTGCGCCGCCTGGTATTTGGGCAGCTCGCGATGGAAGCGCAGCACGTGCATCACAGTGTACTCGGTCATCATCGGGTCGCCGCCCGACGGCTCGATCTTGCCGAGCGGCACCTTGGGCAGCTTCGGGTGGTTGATAAAGGCCTCGACCCCGGCGGAGCGGCTGAACATCGCCTTGAGGCTGGGCAGCGCCGGGATGACATCAAAATCCGGCCGGATGAACGCAAGGTATTCGATCGCATCGAGGTTGTTGACCTCGGGGAAGACGCAGATTTCGAGGCCGGGCAGGTGCCGCGCGAAGCTGTCACGCCACATCTGCGCGTTGCCGATCTGCTTGTCGAGATTGACGATAAGCAGGGCCATATCCCCTCCTGGTGTTGCGCACGCAAAAATGCAGCCTTACGCGGGGCTCAAGACGGCCGCGATCAGATAGCAGCTTGCGCCTGGGCACAATGCTGCTCGCGGCGTACCGGCGGCTTATTACAGCAAGAGAAAAGAGCGGGGGCTTTCAGCCGACGCTGGCGAGGGCGATCCCGATCGTGATGTAGGCCAAGGTGCCGAGTGCCGTCGCTGCGACGGCGAACATGATCGACTTCATATCGCTACCCTCATCGACACGCTGACCAGCGGGCATTGCCGCTAGTGACGGCGCAAAATGTTAACAAATGATTCACGGTCTCCGCCCGCTGCTGCGCCGTCAACGATCCGGCACCCGCGCCCGTTCCCGGCTTCCTTCCGTGGCCCTGCGCAGGCATGCACCATAAGCCGGGCTGATGATCAGCCCATGCGCAGAGCGCGGGTAGGCAGGATCGGCCCCCGTGCTAAACTTTGCCGACAATGAGATTCGGAGGATGAACGATGGCTTACGACCTGTTGGTCAAGAACGGTCTGATCGTCGACGGGTCGGGCATGCCGGCGTTCCGCGGCGATGTCGGGGTCAAGGACGGCAAGGTCGCCGAAATCGGCAAGCTTTCGTCGCCCGCCGACAAGACCGTCGACGCCGACGGCCGCGCCGTCGCGCCCGGCTTTATCGACAACCACTGCCATTACGATGCTCAGGTTACCTGGGATCCGTTATGCACCTTCTCGCCGGAGCACGGCGCGACGACCGTGATCTTCGGCAACTGCTCGCTGAGCCTAGCGCCCGTACGCAGGGGGCATGAGGAACGGCTCGCCGAATTCCTCTCCTATGTCGAAGCGATTCCGATGTCGGTGCTCAAGACCGTCGATTTCGACTGGGAGACGATCCCGCAATACATGGACAAGCTCGACACGCGGCTCGGCATCAATGTCGGCAACCTGATCGGCCATACCGCTGTGCGCCACTACGTGATGGGCGACGACTGTCAAAAAGCGGGCGCCAGCGAGGCGCAGATCAAGCAGATGCAGGACGTCGTGCGCAGCGGCATGGAAGCCGGCGCGCTCGGCCTCTCGGTGTCGCGCGAGAAGGGCCATTTCGACCCGCAAGGCGTGCCGATCCCGGCGCTGTGGGCCGACGAGAAGGAGATCTTCGCACTCGCCGACGTGCTGCGCGACATGGGCACCGGCACGATCCAGGCCGGTGGCGGTCAGTATGTCGAGCTGAAGGACGGCATGATGCGCCGCCTCGCCGAGGCGTCGGGCCGCATGGTCGTCTACAACTCGCTGTCGCACACGATGCGCCGCCCGGACGAGTGGAAGATGCATATGAAGCGCATCGAGGAGACCGCGGCGCTCGGCATCCGCGCCTACCCGATGTGCAGCCCGAACCGGATCACCCAGGACTTCACGATGAAGAACTCGCAGGTGTTCCGCGGCCTGCCCACCTGGCATCCGATCCTGCTGATGTCGGACGAGGAAAAGCTGCGCCTCTACGCCGACCCGGAAATCCGCGCCAAATTGCACGAGGAGGCGGTCGTCAACAAGCCGGACAGCGCCGTCGGCATCTCGAAGACCTGGTGGAATTACATCCGGGTCAACGAGCCGGCACTCGAAAAGAACAAGTGGATGCAGTTCAAGTCGATCGGCCAGATCGCCGAGAAACAGGGTAAGCGGGTGATCGACGCGTTCCTCGAT
>JAFAWI010000634.1 GCA_019241915.1 Alphaproteobacteria bacterium | reverse complement strand
ACAAACAGCAGAATGCAGCACAAGGTGAGCGCCGGTACCTGCCAGCCAAGGAAATTCATGACCTCGTGCGTCGTCGCCGGCGCCTTGCCGAATACGGTGTCAAAATCGAGCGAGCCGAACAGCACGAACACGGCAAAGATGCCGAGGGCAAAACCGGAATCGCCGATCCGATTGACGACGAAGGCCTTGATCGCTGCAGCGTCGGCAGTATCGCGATCGTACCAGAAGCCGATCAGCAGATATGAGGCGAGCCCCACGCCCTCCCAGCCGAAGAACATCTGCACAAAATCGTTCGCCGTCACCAGCATCAGCATGAAGAAGGTGAACAGGCTCAAATAGGCCATAAAGCGCGGGATCGAATGATCGTGCGCCATGTAGCCGATCGAATAGATGTGGACCATCGCCGAGACGATCGTCACGACGAGGATCATCACGCCGCTCAATGTGTCGAGCCGCAGCGACCAGGCGACATCGACCCCGCCGGCGGAGATCCAAGTCACCAAATTCTGCACCTGCGGCGCCGACTGGGCCATGACGTCGCGGAACACCACGACGCCGAAAATTGCCGACAGCACAAGCGCGCCGCAGGTCACCAGCTGCGCGCCGCGATCGCCCACCGCGCGCCCGAAGAACCCGGCAATCGCCGCGGCGAGCAGCGGCAGAAACACGACGAGGGCGGCCACCGCGCTAGCCCCGCATCATCCGGATGTCCTCAACCCGGATCGTGCCGCGGTTGCGGAAGTAGACGACGAGGATGGCAAGGCCAATGGCCGCCTCGGCTGCGGCGACCGTCAATACGAACATCGCGAAAACCTGACCCACGAGGTCGTTGAGCGTGACCGAGAACGCGACGAAGTTGATGTTGACCGCGAGCAGCATCAACTCGATCGACATCAGGATGATGATGACGTTCTTGCGGTTGAGAAAGATGCCGAAGATGCCGAGCGTGAACAGGATCGCGGCGACGGTCAGATAATGCGCGAGGCCGATCGTCATCGCGCTAGTCGGCGACGCCGGTGCCGAGCGGCACTTTGACGACCGCAACCGTCTCTGCCCGCTGCCGCGCGAGCTGCTCGGCGATCACCTGCCGCCGCGTCCCGACGCGATGACGCAATGTCAGCACGATGGCTCCGATCATCGCGACGAGGAGGATCATCCCGGCCGCCTGAAAGGCGAAGATGTATCGGGTATAGAGCAGATCGCCGAGCGCCCTTGTATTGGTGATCGCGGCGTTGCTGGGAAACGGTGCGGCGGCAATGCCGGCAACCCGGGGTGCTATCGCCCAGCCAGCGAAGACGAACACCAACTCGGCGAGGAGAATAATGCCGACCAGCAGTCCGACCGGGAGGTATTTCGCCGCCCCGCTGCGCAGCTGGGCGAAGTCGATGTCGAGCATCATCACGACAAACAGGAACAGCACCGCGACCGCGCCCACATAGACGATGACCAGGATCATCGCCAGGAACTCAGCTCCCATCAGCACGAACAACCCGGCGCCATTGAAAAAGGCGAGTATCAGGAACAGCACGGAATGCACCGGGTTGCGCGCCGAGACGACCATGACGCCCGACCCGATCGCCGCCGCGGCGAACAGGTAGAACATGATCGCCGTGAAGATCACCGGTAGGGCGCCTCGAGCGACAGCGACTTGGCGATCTCTGCTTCCCAGCGGTCGCCGTTCGCCAGCAACTTCTCCTTGTCGTAAAACAGCTCTTCGCGCGTCTCCGAGGCGAATTCGAAATTCGGCCCCTCGACAATCGCATCGACCGGACACGCCTCCTGGCAATAGCCGCAATAGATGCACTTGGTCATGTCGATGTCGTACCGCGTCGTGCGGCGGCTGCCGTCCGCGCGCGGCTCGGCCTCGATCGTGATCGCCAGCGCCGGGCAGATTGCCTCGCACAATTTGCAGGCGATGCAGCGCTCTTCGCCGTTCGGATAGCGGCGCAGCGCGTGCTCCCCGCGAAAGCGCGGGGACAGCGGCCCCTTCTCATACGGGTAATTCACCGTCACCGGCGTCTTGAACATGTAGCGCAGGGTCAGCGCCATGCCCGACAGAAGCTCGGTGAGCAGGAGGCCCCGCGCGCCGCGCAAAAGATTCATCGGCTTGCCCTCGGCCTCACCATAGTCCGGCGTCCCCCGCTGTCAACGCGGCTAGCCGGCATGCGCCGGGACCCACCCCGTCGCGGTCAGCACCCCCGCTGTCAGCACCAGCCAGAACAGCGACAGCGGCAGGAAGACCTTCCAGCCGAGCCGCATCAGCTGGTCGTAGCGAAAGCGCGGAAAGGTCGCGCGCACCCACAGGAAACAGAACATCACAAAGAGTATCTTCGCGAGCAGCCACAGCGGTCCCGGGATCCAGGTAAACGGCTCCAGCGGGATCGGCGACAACCAGCCTCCGAGAAACAGGATGCTGGTCATCGCGCTCATCAGGATCATGTTGCCGTATTCGCCGAGGAAGAAGAGGCCGAAGCTCATTGCCGAGTATTCGACGTGGAACCCGGCAACCAGTTCGGATTCGCCCTCCGGCAGGTCGAACGGCGCCCGGTTGGTCTCAGCCAAACCCGAGACAAAGAACACCACCGCCATCGGCAGCAGCGGGATGACAAACCAGACGTGGCGCTGCGCCAGGACGATGTCGGTCAGGTTAAGCGATCCGACGCACAACAACACGGTAACCAGCACAAAGCCGATCGAGACCTCGTACGAGACCATCTGCGCGGCCGACCGCAACGCGCCGAGAAAAGCGTAGCGCGAGTTCGACGCCCAGCCGGCCATGATGATGCCGTAGACCGACAGCGAGCTGATCGCGAAGAGGTAGAGGATGCCGACATTGATGTTGGCGATCACCACGCCGACATCGAACGGGATCACCGCCCACGCGACCAGCGCCAGGCTGAACGTGATCATCGGCGCGGCGACAAAAACGATGCGGTTGGCGCCGCTGGGAACGATGGTCTCCTTGAGCAGCAGCTTGAGCCCGTCAGCGAATGGCTGCAGCAGCCCGAGCGGGCCCACGACATTCGGTCCCTTGCGCAGCTGGGAATAGGCGAGGACCTTGCGTTCGAAATACGTGTAATAGGCGATCGCGACGAGCAGCGGCACGGCGACGAACAACACTTGCAGGATGTGCGTCGGCCAAACGTAAGCCCAAAAGACGTGGCCGGCGCCGGCCCAAAGATTATCCATGCGTGCCGGTCCGCGGTTCGCTCGCCGCATGGACAAACAGCCCGCTGCACTCGCTCATTGTCGGGCTGGCGCGGCTGATCGGATCGGTCTTGTAGAAATCCGCGATCGGATAGGCGAAAGGCTCGGCGGCGATCGGGCCGGTGACCCCGAACGGCCCCCACGCGGCTTTTGCCACCGTGTCGATCTCGCCCAGCGTCGGGTGCGCGGCACGCATCTGTTGACGCAGTTCGCGCAGCGAATCGAACGGCAACGGCTTGCCGAGCGCCGCCGACAACGCCCGCAGGATCGCCCAGTCCTCGCGCGCCTCGCCCGGGGGGAACACCCCGCGCCGGCCGAGCTGCGCGCGGCCCTCGGTATTGACGTAGGTGCCGTCCTTCTCGGTGTAAGCCGATCCCGGAAGCACCACATCGGCGCGCGCCGCGCCGCCGTCCCCATGATGCCCCTGATAGACCACAAAGGTCGAGCCGGTGTCGGCGAGGTCGAGCTCGTCGGCCCCGAGGAGGTAGAGCACCTCGACATCGCCCGAACGGCAGCCATCGAGAATGCCGGCGACATCGCGTCCGCCGGGACCGGGCACAAACCCCATGTCCAGTCCGGCGACCCGCGCCGCGGCGCGGTGCAGTATGTTGAACCCGTTCCAGTCCTCGCGCACCATGCCGAGGTTCTCGGCCAGCGCCCGTGCGGCGGCCAGCACCTGCCTACCGTCGGGGCGCGCCAGCGCGCCGGAGCCGAGGATCAGCATCGGCGCCCTGGCTCCCTTGAGCCGCTCTCCCCACTCTCCGCGGCCCTGCCCAAGCTCGGTCAGCGTCTGCCCGCCCGCTCCCAACGCCTCGACCGGAAAGGACAGGTCGAGCGCGGGGCCGATCGCGGCGATGCGAAAGCCGCCCATCAGGAAGCGCTTGCGCAGCCGCGCATTGACGATCGGCGCTTCCCATCGCGGATTGCTGCCGATCAGCAGGCAGGCGTCGGCCTGTTCGATACCGGCGACGGTTGTGTTGAACAGATAGCCGGCGCGGCACGTCGGATCGAGCTGCGCACCGTCCTGGCGGCAGTCGAGGCTGGTCGCACCGAGGCTGCCGAGCAGCCCCTTGAGCGCGTACATGCTCTCCGCGTCGCACAGGTCTCCGGCGATCGCCGCGATCCGCTCGCCGGGTGCGGCTCTTACCCGATCGGCGACGAGATCGAGCGCCTCGCGCCACTCGGCTTCGACCAGGCGTCCGGCGCGCCGGATATAGGGCCGGTCGAGCCGGCGGCGGATGAGGCCGTCGGTCAGAAAGCGCGCCTTGTCGGAAATCCACTCCTCGTTCACCGCCTCGTTGAGCCGCGGCAGGATGCGCAGAATCTGCGCGCCGCGTGCATCGATGCGGATATTGCTGCCGACCGCATCCGTCACATCGACGCTCTCCGTCTTGCGCAGCTCCCACGGCCGCGCGTTGAAGGCATACGGTTTCGAGGTCAGGGCCCCGACCGGACACAGATCGATGATGTTGCCGCTGATTTCGGAGCCGAGCGCGCGCTCGATATAGGTGCCGATCTCCATGTTTTCGCCGCGCCCCGTCGCGCCCAATTCCGCGACCCCGGCGACTTCGGTCAGGAAACGGATGCACCGCGTGCAATGGATGCAGCGGGTCATATTGGTCGCGACCAACGGCCCGAAATTCTTGTCCGAAACCGCCCGTTTGTTTTCGTGATAGCGGCCGCGGTCGAAGCCGTAGGCCATCGCTTGATCCTGCAGGTCGCATTCCCCGCCCTGGTCGCAGATCGGACAGTCGAGCGGGTGATTGATCAGCAGCATCTCCATAACGCCGTGCCGGGCCTTTTTGGCTTTCTCGGACTGCGTCAGGATCACCATGCCGTCGGCCGCAGGCATCGCGCATGAGGCGATCGGCTTCGGCGCCTTCTCCTGCTCGACCAGGCACATGCGGCAATTGCCGGCGATGGCCAGCCGCTCGTGATAGCAGAAATGCGGGATTTCGATACCGAGACCCTGGCACGCCTGCAACACCGTCGTGCCCGGCGGAACCTCGGTCTCGCGCCCGTCGATCGTCAGCTTGGGCATCGCGCTACTCCGCAGCCTGGCGCGGCGCGGACGCGCGATACTCGGCGATGCGCCGCTGCATCTCAGGCCGGAAGTGGCGGATGAGCCCTTGCACCGGCCATACCGCACCATCGGCCAGCGCGCAGATGGTGTGGCCCTCGATCTCCGTCGTCATTTCCTGCAGCTGGTCGAGTTCCTCGACCGTCGCGTCGCCCTTGATCATGCGCTCCATGACGCGCCAGACCCAGCCCAGCCCCTCGCGGCATGGCGTGCATTGGCCGCAGCTTTCGTGCTTGTAGAAAGCCGACAGACGGGTGATCGCCCGGACGATGTCGGTCGACTTGTCCATGACAATCAGAGCGGCGGTGCCCAGCCCTGTTTTCTGCGCGACGAGGCTGTCGAAATCCATCAGCACCGTGTCGCAAATGTCCTTGGGCAGGAGCGGCGTCGATGACCCGCCGGGGATCACCGCGAGTAGATTGTCCCAGCCGCCGCGCACCCCGCCGGCGTGGCGCTCGATCAGCTCGCGCATCGGGATCGACATCGCCTCTTCGACATTGCACTGCTGGTTCACATGCCCCGAGATACAGAAGATTTTGGTTCCGGTGTTGCGCTCGCGACCGATACCGGCAAACCATTTGGCGCCGCGCTTCAGGATTTCCGGCGCGACCGCGATTGTCTCGACATTGTTGACGGTCGACGGGCAACCGTAGAGCCCGACCGCGGCCGGAAAGGGCGGCTTGAGCCGCGGCTGTCCCTTTTTGCCTTCGAGGCTTTCGAGCAGCCCCGTTTCCTCGCCGCAAATATAGGCGCCGGCGCCGCGGTGCATATAGAGATCGAAATCGTAGCCCGCGCCGCACGCGTTCTTGCCGACGAGGCCGGCATCGTAGGCTTCTTCGATCGCCGCCTGGAGCTTCTGCGCCTCGTTGTAGAATTCGCCGCGGATATAAATGTAACCCGCTCCCGCGCCCATGCCGACGCCTGCGAGGAGGCAACCCTCGATCAGCCGGTGCGGGTCGTAGCGCAGGATGTCGCGGTCCTTGCAGGTACCCGGCTCGCTCTCGTCGGCATTGACCACGAGGTAGC
>JAFAWI010000603.1 GCA_019241915.1 Alphaproteobacteria bacterium | reverse complement strand
GGCAGCCATGAAACGCGTCGCGGGCCCGCAAGGTGGACGGCCGGGACATGCCCCGCCACGACGATTTAGGAAGAGCGCCTCAGTCGAGGCCGAGCATCAGCTGCAGGTTCTGCACGGCGGCACCTGAGGCGCCCTTGCCAAGGTTGTCGAGCCGGGCGACGAGCACCGCCTGCCGGTGCGTGCCGCTGGCGTAAACCGACAATTCGAGCGTGTTGGTACCATTGAGCGCCTGCGGATCGAGCTTGCCATTCGCCGCCGGATCGACCACGGCGACGTACTCGCAGCCCGCGTAATGCTCGGCCAGCACGGCGCGCAGATCGGCGCCCGCGGGTTTGCCGGGCAGCGTGTCGAGGTGCAGCGGCACCGACACCAGCATCCCTTGGCGAAAATGCCCGACCGACGGCACAAAGATCGGCCGGCGGCTGAGACCGCAGTATTTCTCGATCTCGGGCACATGCTTGTGTTCGAGCCCCAGCGCGTACAGCTCGAACGCCGGCCCACCTTCGCTGTCATGCACGGCGATCATCGATTTGCCGCCGCCCGAATAACCGCTGACCGCGTTGATCGTGACCGGGTAGTCGGCCGGGATCAGCCCGCCATCGACCAACGGCCGGATCAACCCGATCGCGCCGGTGGGATAGCAGCCTGGATTAGCGACCCGGACCGAGCGGGCGATGCGCCGATCCTGGCCTGCGGCCATCTCCGGGAAGCCGTATTCCCAATCCGGCGCGACCCGATGCGCGGTGCTGGCGTCGAGCAGCTTGGGCGCGTCGGGCCCGAGCTCGGCGGCCAACGCCGCCGACTCTTTGGCCGCCTCGTCCGGCAGACACAACACGACGAGATCGACCTCGGCTATCATGTCGCGGCGCGCTGCCCGGTCCTTGCGGTGCGCCTCGGGGAGGCTTTTCAGCTCGACCGACGACAACGCCCCGAGACGCGCGCGGATGCCGAGCCCGGTCGTTCCGGCTTCGCCATCGATAAACACGCTCGGCTTGTTGCTTGCCATCGGTCTAATCCCTCATAACAAAAACCCCGCCGGACAGGGTGCGGCGGGGCGGTGGTCTTCAGCAGGAGAATTTGGCTCAGTAACGGCCCATTTCCCCAAGCGCAGAGGCTCCGCCGCCAACGCGTCGGCGTCGTTCGATCAAAATGGCGGCGACCACAAGCATGTGGTGAAAGCTATGGCGGGCCAGGCGTCGCGTCAACGGCTTTGTACCGATGCCGCCCGGCATTTCATAAACGCAGCACGGCGGCAGATCGCCACCGTATCGCCGTGCTGGTTGAGCCCGACATGCTCGAACTCGACGATGCCGGCATCGGTCCGCGATTTGCTCCGCCGCAGCGACATCACGGTCGAGCGCACATGGATCGTGTCGCCGTGAAACACCGGCTTCGGGAAGCGCACGTCGCTCATCCCGAGATTGGCGACGGTCGTGCCGAGCGTCGTGTCACCGACCGAGATGCCGATCACCAGGCCCAGCGTGAAGATGCTGTTGACCAGCGGGCGGCCGAATTCGGTCGTCTTGGCGAACTCGGCGTCGAGATGCAGCGGTTGCGGGTTCATCGTCAGTGTCGTGAACAGCACGTTGTCCATTTCGGTGACCGTGCGGGTCATCGCGTGCTCGAACACCTGGCCTTCCGAAAATTCCTCGAAATAGAGCCCGGCCATCGCTTCACCTCCCGCCCGGTCACCTGCCTTTGAATTGCGGCCGGCGCTTTTCGTTGAAGGCGGCGACCGCCTCCTTGTGGTCCTCGGTGAAGGCGCAGCGCGCCTGGTGCTCGGCTTCGAGGTCGAGCACGGTCTGGAAATCCTCGGTCTCGGCCGCCAGCAGGTTGCGCTTCATATAGCTGAGCGCGACGCGGGGTCCGTCGGCGATGCGGCGGGCCAGCGCCAGGCTTTCCTCGCGCAGCGCGTCGTCGGCGACGACCCGGTTGACGATGCCGAGCTCGGCCGCCTTGTCGGCGTCGATAATGTCGGCGAGGAAATAGAGTTCGCGCGCCTTGGAGGTGCCGACCAGCCGGGTGAGGCTCCACGAGCCGCCGTAATCGCCGGAGTAGCCGATACGTGCGAA
>JAFAWI010000355.1 GCA_019241915.1 Alphaproteobacteria bacterium | reverse complement strand
GGCCGCGCATTATTGCGAGGATACGCGCAGCTGGGACGTCGTGCTGGAGGACGGGCGGCGCTACACGACGCGCCTGCTGATCCCGGCGGTTGGCGTGCTGTCGGCGCCGACGATGCCGAAAATTCCCGGCATCGAAAGCTTCCAGGGTCAGGCCTGCCACACCCATTTCTGGCCGAAGGAGGGCGTGGACTTTGCCGGCAAGCGCGTCGCCGTCATCGGCACCGGCGCCACCGCAATCCAGGCGATCACCGAAATCGCCAAGACCGTCGGCCAGCTAACGGTGTTCCAGCGCACCCCGAACTGGGCGGCGCCGCTGCACAACGGTCCGATCAGCCGCGATGAAATGGCCGATATTCGCTCGCGCTACCCCGAAATTTTCGAGACTTGCGCCAATACCGTCGGCTGCTTCATCCATCAGCCGGACCCGCGCTCCGCCGTGGAGGTGCCGGAAGCGGGACGCGAGGCCTTCTGGGAGAAGCTCTACAGCGAGCCCGGCTTCGGCATCTGGATGGGCAATTTCCGCGACATCTTTATCAATCACCAGTCCAACGCGCTGATCTCCGATTTCATCGCGCGCAAAATCCGCCAGCGCGTCAAGGACCCGGCGGTGGCGGAAAAACTGATCCCGAAAAACCACGGGTTCGGCACCCGCCGCGTGCCGCTCGAAAGCGGCTATTACGAGGTCTACAACCAGCCCAACGTCACGCTGGTCGACATCAACGAGACGCCGATCGAGCGGGTCACCCCGCGCGGCATCAAAACCGCGGAGCGCGAGCACGAGTTCGACATCGTCATCTACGCCACCGGGTTTGACGCGATCACCGGCAGCTTCGACCGGATCGACATCCGCGGCATCGACGGGCTGAGCTTGAAGGAGCTGTGGAAGGACGGGCCGCAGACCTACCTCGGCGTGCTGGTCGAGGGCTTCCCCAACATGCTGATGGTGATGGGGCCGCATGCCGGGCTCGGCAACTTCCCGCGCGCGGCCGAATACAGTGTCGAATGGGCGACCGGCCTGATCGCCTTCGCCTGCGAACGCGGGTTGACGCGGGTCGAGGCCACGTCGGCCGGTGTCGCGGAGTGGACCGCGCATGTTCTCGCGTCGGGCCAGGGGCTGCTGATGAACGAGATCGACTCGTGGATGACCGGCGTCAACCGCAATGTCGAGGGCAAGCAGACGCGCAAGGTCATGCGCTATAGCGGCGGCCATCCGGCCTTCCGCGAGCACTGCGACGCGGTCGCGGCCGACGCCTACCGCAAACTCGCGCTGGCTTAGCCCGGCTTGCCTGCTGCGCGACGCGTCGCGGCAGCCTCGACAGCGCGATCGCATTGACCGAGCATGCAGGCACCGGCGAGGGGAGGTGCGCGATGTCGGCGGACGCGTTGTTGCAGGCCCGCGAGTTCCTGTGGCGGCACCGCGAGGATTACGACACCGCGTACCGCGATTTCCGCTGGCCGGCGCTCGACCGGTTCAACTGGGCGCTCGATTTCTTCGACCGCATCGCCTACCGCAACGACCGGCCGGCACTGTGGATCGTCAACGACGGCGGCAGCGAAGCAAAGCTCAGCTTCGCCGAGATGGCCGAGCGCTCGGGCCGCGTCGCCAACTGGCTGCGCGGGCAGGGGGTCAGGCGCGGCGACCGCATCCTGTTGATGCTCGGCAACGTCGTGCCGCTGTGGGAGGTGATGCTGGCGGCGATGAAGCTCGGCGCCGTGACCATCCCAGCCTCGACCTTGCTGACCCGCGACGACCTGCTCGACCGCTTTGCCCGGGGCCGCGCCCGCCATGTCGTCACCAGTCCGGAGCACGCCGCCAAATTCGTCGACATCCCAGGGGGCTACACGCGAATCGCGGTCGGGGACAGCGCGCCCGGGTGGCGCGACTACGGCGAGGCCGACGCCGCGCCTGCGCGCTTTGAGCCGGACGGCGAAACCCGCGCCGGCGACCCGATGCTGCTGTATTTCACCTCGGGCACCACCGCCCGGCCCAAGCTGGTGCTGCACAGCCACCAAAGCTACCCGGTCGGCTCGCTGTCGACGATGTACTGGATCGGCCTCAGGCCTGGCGACATCCACCTCAATATTTCCTC
>JAFAWI010000347.1 GCA_019241915.1 Alphaproteobacteria bacterium | reverse complement strand
GCTGGCCTGGCGGTGGTGCTGCGCCACCGCGCCGCACTGTTTGTCGACGGCCGCTATACGCTGCAAGCAGCCGCGCAGGTCGATACGCAAGCCTACGAAATCCGCCACCTGATCGACGAGCCGCCGGCGCGGTGGCTGGCGGAAGCCGCGGCGGCGGGCGACGTCATCGGCTACGACCCGTGGCTGCAGACGCCGAATGAGGTCGAGCGGCTGCGTGCCGGCGCCGAAAAGGCGGGCGCCGTGCTGCGCGCGTCGGCGCACAATCCGCTCGACGCGGTCTGGCCGGCTCGCCCGGCGGCGCCGCTCGCCCCGGTCTTCGCGCAGCCGGAAAACTTTGCCGGCGAGAGCGCCGCCGACAAACGCGCCCGCATCGGCCAGGCGCTGGCTCGCGACGGCGTCGGCGCTGCGGTGCTGACGATGCCGGAATCGATCGCCTGGCTGCTCAACATCCGCGGCGGTGACGTGCCGCATACGCCGCTGCCGCTGTCCTTTGCGATCGTCAAGGCGGACGGCGCGGTGACCCTGTTTATCGATCGCCGCAAGCTGGTGCCCGGGCTGGACCGCCATCTTGGCAACGCGGTGACAATCGAAGCCCCCGAGCGGCTGGGACCGGCGCTCGATCTGCTCGCCGGCTCAGCGCGCGTCCAGGCCGATCCGGCGACTGCGGCGTCCTGGGTTTTCGACCGGCTTGCCGCCGCCGGCGCACGAATTCACCGCGCGGCCGACCCGTGCCTCCTGCCCAAGGCGTGCAAAAACCCGGTCGAACTCGACGGCACCCGCGCCGCCCATCGCCGCGACGGCGCCGCGGTCACGCGTTTTCTGGCTTGGCTGGCTCACGAGGCGCCTAACGGCGGGTTGCGCGAGATCGCGGCGAGCGACCGGCTCGAAGCCTTCCGCAAGGAGGGCGATTATTTTCGCGACCTGTCGTTCCCGACGATCTCCGGCGCCGGGTCAAACGGTGCTATCGTCCATTACCGGGCGACCGCGGACACCGAGAAGACGCTGGAGCCAGGCACCCTTTACCTGCTCGATTCCGGCGCGCAATACCTTGACGGCACCACCGACATCACCCGCACCATCGCGGTCGGGGAGCCAACCGACGAGATGCGCGAGAACTTCACGCGTGTGCTGAAAGGCCATATCGCGCTGGCGACCGCGCGGTTTCCGAAGGGCACCACCGGATCGCAGCTCGACGGCTTTGCGCGCCACGCGCTGTGGCAGGCAGGGCTCGACTACGACCACGGCACCGGACACGGGGTCGGCAGCTATCTGTCGGTGCACGAGGGGCCGCAGCGCATCTCGAAGGCGCCTAACGCACAGCCGCTGCTGCCTGGGATGATCGTCTCCAACGAACCCGGCTACTACAAGACCGGCGGCTACGGCATCCGCATCGAAAACCTGATCGTCGTGCAGCCCGACCCGCGCGCGGCCGAGCGCGAGATGCTGTGCTTCGAGACGATTACGCTGGCGCCGATCGACCGCAACCTCGTCGCCCGCAAGCTGCTCGACCGCGAGGAGACGGCGTGGCTCGACGGCTATCACGCTCGGGTGCGCGAGACGATCGGCCCGCTGGTCGACGCCGAGACGCGCGCCTGGCTCGAACAGGCAACCGCGCCCCTATCTTAAGGCAAAAGGGAACGCCAATATTATCCGCCTGCAATGCGGCCCGGAGACCGGCATGACAACATCCGTGGTTGAAAAGCTTCCGAAAACATTGGTTACCCGGGGGCAGGCCGAGGCTGAACGCAGCGAGCGCCTACGCCAGTCGGGAGTGAAGTCCGTTACCCTCAGCGAAGACGAAAATAACTGGATCCTAGAGACTGCGTTGAACGAATTGGAGGGTATCAGACCCACGGGAGGGTGGCCGCGCGCGCGTTGAGGCGCTTCGTGGCGGCCGAAAACTTCGACGAGGCGGTACTCGTCAATCAGATTTACGACGAGTATCGCGCGATGTTGCTAAATAAGAAGTATTACGCCGCTCGCCTGACCAAAACAAAGCAGTACAATTTCGCGATGGAATTTCTGATCGCTGCCGGGGCCACCGGCAGCGGTGTGGCTGGGCTCGCCGTCTGGAAGACTGATTATAGCACCGCCGTTTGGGCGGTCGTTTCCGCAATATCGATCCTCTTGGCAATCGCCAAACCGTTGTTGAAGCTCACCGACCGCATCGAATCGTACGGCAAACTCTATGGTGAATACGCACGAGCATTTCAGAATCTCGAAACGTTGGTACGCGACCTGCAAGTCTACAAGTCGCTGTCCGATGAGCGCATCAAAGCTTTCATACAAATCCGCAACCGTACTGCCGAGCTTGTTGCGCTCGACGATACTGATCCAAATCCGCGCCTGGTCGCGGCGTTGCAGACGCAAGTCAATAATGAGATCGACGTTTCGAAGTTATGGTTGCCGACCGCGGTCCGCGGCTGACGCGAAGCGTCAAGATAGGGAGGGAGCCAATGCCCGAGGTGCAGCTGTTCCAGGCCGGCAATTATCGCTTTGTCAGCCATGCCTTTCAGTATTCGGGCGGCGTCGAGGCGCTGGAAGGATACGCGATCGAGCGCGCACGGTTTCACAAGCCGCTGCCGCTCGCCGAGGGTTTCGCCGCGGCCGAGGCGCATATGGCGCGGATGGGGCGGCCGCCGACCGCGTTCTGCGCCTGCGAGCTGCGCTCGCCGGGTCAGTTCACCGACCAG
>JAFAWI010000318.1 GCA_019241915.1 Alphaproteobacteria bacterium | reverse complement strand
TGGTGCGCTTCCTCGGTCAGCATAAAGCGGCAGGTGCGCGACAGCGGGTCGAACCCGGACTGCGCCAGCGCGTGCAGCTGCATCTTGCCGTCGCGATCGGTGAAGAAGGTGAACATGAAAAAGGCCAGCCAATCGGGCGTGCTCTCGTTGAACGCGCCGAGCAGGCGCGGCGTGTCGCGGTCGCCTGAGCGGCGACGCAACAGGTCTTCGGCTTCCTCGCGGCCGTCGCGGCCGAAGTATTTCTGTAAGAGGTAGACCATCGCCCAGAGGTGGCGGGCTTCCTCGACATTGACCTGGAACAGGTTGCGCAGATCGTAGAGCGAGGGCGCGGTGGCGCCGAGGCGACGCTGCTGCTCGACCGAGGCCGGCTCGGTGTCGCCTTGCACGACGATCAGGCGGCGCAGCATCGCGCGGTATTCGCCCGGCACCTCTTGCCAGGCGGGCTCACCCTTGTGCGCGCCAAAGCCGATCGTGCGGCCTTCGACCGGCGGCGCCAAAAGGATGCCCCAGCGGTATTCGGGCATCCGGACAAAGCCGAACTTGGCCCACCCCTCCTGGTCGACCCCGACCGCGGTACGCAGATAGACGTCAGCTGCCTGAAACCCATCGGGACCGCGGTCCATCCACCAATCGAGATACGACGGGTGCCACTGTTCGAGCGCCCGCCGCAGCCGCGGGTCGGCGTTGAGACCGACATTGTTGGGAATGAGCCCGTCGTAATCGACTGCGATCTCAGCCATCGCCTACTCCCTGTGCCGTCAGCGCTTATGTTGTCATTCCCGCGAAAGCGGGAACCCATGAACACCGTCTTTTGCCCAAAGATCGATCCCGGGGTCATGGATTCCCGGGCTCGCCGCGCCTGCGCCGCGAAACGACAGTAGGCGGATCAGACGCGCCGCGTGTCAAAATCGGGGCGCTTGCCGGTGCCGTAGGATTTGAGCGCCCCGGCGTCGCCGACCGCGTTGGGGCGCTGGAAAATCCAGTTCTGCCACGCCGTCAGACGGGCGAAAATCTTGGTCTCCATCGTCTCCGGCCCGGCGAAGCGGAGGTTGGCTTCAAGGCCCGTGAGGGCGTCGGGCGAGAAGCTGGCGCGCTCTTCGAGCGCCAGGCGCACCTCCTCGTCCCAATCGATCTCGTCGTAGGATGCGGTGACAACGCCCATCGCCGCCGCGTCTTCTGCCAAGAGCGGCTGCCCGATGGATTTTTGGGCCCGTTCGAGACTGTCGGGCTCGCCGAGAAACCGGGTTGCCAGACGCGAAAGCCCGTTGCCCATCGGCAACGCGCCAAAGCTCAGCTCGGATAAGACAAGGCGTGCCTCGGCGCGGTTGTCGCCGCCGCGCTTGCCGGCAAACATCAGCGCGCGGTCGGCGGCAAAGACCAGTTCGGCGAGAAAACCGGCAAAGCAACTGCCCGGCTCGATCAGCGCGAACAGGCTGCGCGAGGTCATATCGATCCGCTTCAACACCCGCTTCCAATAGAGCCGCACCTCGCGCAAGAACCAACCCGCCTCCGGCGCTGCCAGCAGCGCGTCGGCGGCCAGCACCGTCCTCTCATCGCCTTCGCTGCGAAACACGATGATCCCGATCTCGGGCTCGTTGGCCCGCAGATGCAGGATCGCGTCGTCAAGCGCGCGCGCCAGTGCCAGCGGCCAGAACGCCGCGCCCGCATCGTCGGCGGCCGGTTCGTTGCCGTGTTCCGGTACGCGTATCGCGATTTCGGCCCGCCGGCCGGGCCGGTGGAGCGCGACACGCAAATGCGGATATACAATCGTGTTGCCTGCGATATCGCGCTCGAGCGGGGTCAATGCGATGCCCGCCGCGTCGGCCGGCTGGTCGGAGGTCGCGGCGAGCGCGGCGGCGCGGACGGCGATGCGTTCTTCCCAAACCGAGGGCGGCGCCACCTCGTCGACCAGCCGCCAATCGACGGCGCGCCGGCCGCGCGTGCCTTCCTCGGTGGTGCAAAACAGATCGGCGCGGTCGCGCCGCACCTTGCGCTTGTCGGTGAGGCGGGTGAGGCCGCCAGTGCCGGGCAGCACCGCGAGGAGCGGCACCTCGGGCAGCGACACGGAGGAGCGGCGGTCGTCGATCAGCGCGATGTGATCGCACGCCAGGGCCAGCTCGTAGCCGCCGCCCGCCGCAGTGCCGCTGACCGCCGCGAGGTAGCGCTGCCCGGAATTCGCCGACGCATCCTCGATCGCCAGGCGCGTCTCGTTGGTGAACTTGCAGAAATTGACCTTGTCGCCGTGGGCCGATTTGGCCAGCGCGCCGATATTGGCGCCGGCGCAGAACACGTTGTCCTTGCCCGAGCGGATGACGACGGCGTGCACCTCCGGATGCTCGAAGCGCAGCCGCTGCACCGCGTCCGCCAGCTCAATGTCGACGCCGAGATCGTATGAGTTGAGCTTAAGCTCGGTGCCGGGATAAAGCCCGGCGGCGGGATCGACATCCATGGTCAAGGTCGCGACCGCGCCGTCTACCGCGAGCCGCCAATGCCGGTAGCGCGACGGGTCGGTGCGAAAGTCGATCATTGGCATTCTCAACCCTCACCCGTCTCGCGTCGGCGACGCCGCCGCGATCCACCCTGTCCCGCATGCGGGAGAGGGAAGGGGCCCATCGCGTCAGCGCTGGGAAGGGTGAGGGGTTTCCCGGTCAAGCCTGGCCGTCACGCAGCTTGTAGCGCTGGATCTTCCCATTGGCAGTCTTGGGCAGGGTGTCGGGGAATTCGATCCAGCGCGGATATTTCCACACGCCGATGCGCTCCTTGACCGTGTTCTGCAGCGTCGCGGCGAGCGCGGCGCGATCCTCGGCCGCGGCGTTCGCCTGCAGCACCACGAACGCCTTCGGCTTGATCAGGCCGTCGGCGTCGGGTTGGCCGACGACCGCGGCTTCGAGCACCGCCGGATGCGCGATCAGCGCCTCCTCGACCTCGAACGGCGATACCCAGATGCCGCCGACCTTGAGCATGTCGTCGCTGCGCCCGCAGTAGCGGTAATAGCCGTCGGCATCGCGCGTGTAGGTGTCGCCGGTATGGGTCCATTCGCCGCGGAACGTCAGGCGCGACTTCTCGCGCTGGTTCCAATACCCCTCGGCCGCGCTCGGGCCGCGCACCGACAGCTCGCCGCTCTCGCCGTCGGCAACTTCGGCGCCGTCATCGCCAACGATGCGCAACTCGTACCCCGGCACCGGCTTGCCCGTGGTGCCATAGCGGATGTCGTCCGGCCGGTTGGATAAAAAGATGTGCAGCATCTCGGTCGAGCCGATGCCGTCGAGGATGTCGCAGCCGACCCTGTCGCGCCACCGCAGGCCGAGATGCTCGGGGAGCGGTTCGCCGGCCGAAATGCAGGTTCGGAGGCGGTCCGAGCCGGCGCCGGGCCCGAGCTGGGGATGAGCGAGCAGCGCCGCGTACAGTGTCGGCACGCCGCCGAACAGCGTCGGCCGGCGCCGGCGCATGACGTCGAGCACCGCGTCGGGGGTCGGCCGGTCGGGCAGCAGCACCGACGAAGCGCCGGCGGCCATGGGGAACGTCATCGAATTGCCGAGCCCATAGGCAAAAAACAACTTGGCGGCCGAGAACGCCACATCGTCGGGGTTGAGGCGCAGCACGTTGGCGGCATAAGTATCGGCGGTCGCTTTGAGACTGGCATGGACGTGCCGGACGCCCTTCGGCAGGCCCGTCGAACCCGAGGAGTAGAGCCAGAATGCAACCTCGTCCGGAGAGCATTCGGCCATCGCGGCGCCCGGTCCGGCGCCGGCAAGAAACTCGGCAAAGCCGCCACCGGTGCCGTCGGGGTTGCCGACGACGACGCGGCCGACGCGGCGGGCGGCCGGCTTCAGCTCGTCGAGCAGCGGCGCCGAGACAAACAGCGCCGCGGCGCGGCTGTCCTGCAGGATGTAGCCGGCGATGTCCGCGGGCAGCAACGTGTTGATCGGTATCGGGACGACCCCGGCGCGCAGCGCGCCCCAGAACGCGATCGGGAAATCGATCGTATCGAGCATGACGAGCGCGATGCGCCGTTCGCGCTCGATGCCGGCACGAACAAGACCGGCGGCGAAGCGGGCGCTGGCGGTATCGAGCTCGGCATAGCTCAGGCTGCGCCACGGATCGGTGAAGGCAATCCGTTCGCCGCGACCGTCGCGCAGGTGGCGGGCGACAAAATAGTCGTAGGCGTTGCCGTCGGTGCCGTTCACCCCGGCCTCCCGATTCCGCCGCGGGCCACTATCAACTTGGCGGCGGCGCAGGCAAACTATAGCGCAATTTGGCGCCACTTGACCGGACAATGCGATGCCGAACCTGCACCCGCAAATCGAGAAAGTCCTGGAGACGATGGCGACGCTCAACCTGCGGCCGATCGAGGCGATGACCGCCGCCGAGGCGCGCGCGCAGATGGAGGCGACGGCGGCCTCGCGCAAGGCCGAGACGCTGCCCGTGGCGCGGGTCGAGAACCGCGCGATCCCGGGACCGGCGGGCGATATCCCGGTACGGATCTATTGGCCGCCGGGAGTGGGCCAGGGAGAGCAGGCGCGGCCGGCGATCGTCTATTACCATGGCGGCGGGCACGTGATCGGCAGTCTCGACACGCACGACCTTGTCGCCCGCAACCTGTGCGGCGGCGCCCAGGCGGTGGTGGTCTCGGTCGATTACCGCATGGGGCCGGAGCACCGCTTTCCGGCGGCGGTCGAGGATTCCTGGGCGGCGCTCGAATGGACCCACGCCAACGCCGCCGGCCTCGGTGCCGACCCTGAGCGCATCGGCGTGCACGGCGACAGCGCCGGCGCCAACCTGGCGGCGGTGGTCGCGATCATGGCACGCGACAACGGCGCGCCCAAACTGCGGCTGCAGTCGCTGGTCTATCCGGTCGCCGACTACCGGATGGGCAGCGAGAGCTATCGGACCTTCGCCACCGGCTGCGGAATCTTGACCGCCGATGCCATGCGCTGGTTCCGCGACCACTACCTGCGCAGCGACGCCGACGCCGCCGATTGGCGCGCCTCGCCGCTGCTGGTGCCGAGCCTTGAAGGCGTGGCGCCGGCGATCGTCATCGCCGCCGAATGCGATGTACTGCACGACGAAGGCCTGGCGTACGGCGAGCGGCTTAAGGCCGCCGGCGTCCCGGTCGAGCGGCACGAATATGCCGGGATGATCCACGCCTTCTTCGGCATGATGCCGGCGGTCGACGACGCGCTGAACGCGCAGCGTGCGGTGTGGGCGGCGTTCAAGCGGGCGTTTGCCTGAGCTGCAAGGCGCCGACGCCGGCGCGGTCAGAGCGGGTTTACCCCGATGATTTGCCAGCCGTGGCGTTCGAGCAGCGCCTGGTGTTCCGCCTCGTTCGCCGGACGGCGATCGGACAGAGCCTCGATGACGCCGCCGGCCGCGGCCGGCGTGTAAACAAAGACGACACGACCGGGCCCGGTGCCTGTGTTCTTCCAAGCGTGCGGCACGTTGCGCGGCATGAAGGCGCAGGCACCGGGCCCGCCCGTCGTCACCTCATCGCCGATCTTGAAGGTGATCTCGCCTTCGAGGACCCAGGCGACCTCGTCACTGTCGCGGTGCAGGTGGTAGGTGCTGAGGGTACCGGGCGGCAGGGTTTCCTCGAACAACATGACGCTTTCGCCAGTCTCGCCGCCCAACAGCTTCAAGTCGAAGAAGCGTCCGGTGCTGGAGGAATTCAGGCGCTTGCCGCCGCCAGCCGGTACGACAAACCCGTTGGGTGAGGTCATTTGCAGTCTCCCGCTTGGTCGGGCGTTATTCGGGCTGGCGCGTCGCCATCCGAGGGTCGTCGACATCGCGCTCGACGGTCTCACCGGGAAAGGGCGTCACCGCGATCTGCGTGAAGCCATCCGGCGAATGAAAGCGGTGCCACGCATTCTGGGGAACGACGGCGGTCGTTCCGGCATTGAGCGCGAATGAGCGCGGCGGCCCGTCGTCGCACACCATCTCCAGGGTGGCAGCACCGTCGAGAACGTGAATGAGCTCATCGCCGGTGAAATGCCGCTCCCAATGGTCTTTTCCCGAGGCCTTGATCGCCAACAGCAGCCCGTCGCGATAGGTCGCCAGTCGCGCGACGCTGCCCTTGCGGTCGGCTGCCGTCGCTTCGGGGGTGCGACGGAACATCGTCAGCTTCGCAAACTCAGCGGCGAGATCGACGACGGGCTGACTGATGCCCGCCGCCTCGACCGGCGACTTGTGCTCGACCGTCCGCGGATCGGCGACATCGTGCTCGATATGGTCGCCCGGCATGGTCGCGCTGAAGACCGACATGCCTTCGGCGGAGGAGACGCGGTGCCATGCGCCGGCCGGGACGATGGCGATCATGCCGGCGCCGACCGCCAACGTGCGCGGCCCGCCGCGTTCCAGGACATCCACCGCCATCTGGCCGTCGAGAACGTAAAGCAGCTCGTCCTCGGCATGCGTTTCCCAATGGCTTTTCCCCACCGACTTCGCGAGGAGCAGCATCCCGTCGCGGTAGCGGCCCAAATTGGCTGCGCTGCCGCGGGCGCGGCGCTCGGTGAATGTGGTTTCCGGCGTCCGGCCCTGGAACATCGTGAGCTTTGCCGCTTCGGCGTCGAGAGCGATGATGCGGGGTGTTCGGCTCTCCATTGCCCTCTCCCGTGATCCGTGATCTTCGCCCAGGTTAGCGGCACAATTTGATTGCATCGCTCCCCGATTCTGGTGAGCAGTGATATGTTTCCGTGGCACTGCCTGAGCGGACGAAGATGGCTGCGCTCGACGGATCAGCGACGGCAAGCAACGAGGCGCGACCCGCGCCGGTGGCGCGCCCGCCTTTGGCGAAACGCGGGACGATGGACTGGGACGGGGTGCGCGTGTTTCTCGCGATCGCGCGCGAAGGCTCGATGCGGGCCGCCGGGCGGGCGCTGCGGCTGAGCCAGCCGACCATTGCGCGCCGTTTGGCGACCTTCGAGGCGGGTTTTGGCGGCCAGCCGCTGTTTGACCGGCTGCCCGAGGGCGTCCGCCTCAATGCCGCCGGCGAACGGTTGCTTCCGGCGGCCGAAGACGCCGAACGGGCGATGCTGGTGCTGGAGCGGCGGCGCGCGGCGGCATCGCCATCCTTGAGCGGCACGGTGCGGGTCGCCACCGGGGAGTGCGCCGGCGGCTTTGTCGCGCGCTGCCTCGCGGGATCGACAAGGGCGATCTTGCCATCGGGGATTACCGTAGAGCTGGTCGACGAGCTGCGCGGCCAGGCCAACCTGTTGCGGCGCCAGG
This sequence comes from Alphaproteobacteria bacterium, assembly GCA_019241915.1. Taxonomy (GTDB): domain Bacteria; phylum Pseudomonadota; class Alphaproteobacteria; order ATCC43930; family CGMCC-115725; genus DATARH01. The sequence continues at coordinate 2,652 of JAFAWI010000318.1, read as the reverse complement.
CCGATATGGCATTGCGGCACGAGCCGCCTGAAAGCGGCGACTATTACGTCGCCAAGCTCGGCACCTTCGCCGTCGCGGTTTACCGGCGCCGCAGCGCCGAAGCCGCCGCCTGGGTCGGCTACCCCGAGGAGCAGGCGCATTGGCCAACGGCGCGCTGGGTCGAGCGGCAGATCGAGAACACCGCAATGCCCGTGGCTTGCCGCGCCTCGTCGATGCTGATGCGGGTCGAAGCCATCCGCGCCGGCACCGGCCGCGGCGAATTGCCGTGCTATGTCGGCGACAGCCATCCGCTGCTCGAACGGCTGGGCGCGCCGATCGCCGAACTTGCCGCCGAATACTGGATGATCGTCCACCGCGACCTGCGCCGCGCCCCGTGCGTGCGCGCGGCGATCGACTGGATGAAGGCGGTCTTTGCCGAGCACCGCGACGTGCTCGCCGGAGCCGCTTAACCGGCTGCCGCTCGCTACGCCGGGGCGAACAGACGCTCCTTGGCGACCGCGTCGGGCAGGATCGTGCGGCTGGCGATCTCGCCGGCGGCGAAGGCGGGGTCGCGTTGCAGGGTCGGCAGCACACGGTCGGCGAAGCGGCGCATATTGATTTCGGCCTCCTCGTGCGGCAGGCCGCCGAACGAGAATTCGGTGACGAGGTGGTCCATGCCCGTGCAGCGCTGCAGTTCGGCGATCTGGTCGAGACAGTCGCCGGGCGTGCCGACGATCTGGATCGACACGTAAAAGTCGGTCGCCTTTTTCCTGGTCTCGGCGCTCTCGTTGATCTTGGCGTAGGTCTTGGCCATCTTGCCGTAGCTCTCGTAGCCTCTGACGGTCGAGAGATGGCCGTCCGAGAAATGGTAGTGGTCGTCGATCGACTGCCACTTGAGGCCGAGATATTTGAACGCGCGCTCCTGCGCCTCGGCGCGGCTTTCGGCGCAGCAGACATTGGTGAGGATGATCGGCGGGCGCGGCGTGTGCCCGGCGGCGGTCGCGATCTCGCGGTAGCGGGCGATGTCCTCGGCGGCTTTGGGCCACTCGTTCTGCATCACCATCAAGACGCCAAAGCCGAGCTTGGCCATGATTTCGGCCGAGTCGGGGCTGACCGCCGAGGCGTAGAAGCGCCGCTCGGGGTGCGAGATCGCGCGCGGGCGGATCGCGGTGCGCGGGATCTGGAAGAACTCGCCCTGGTGCTCGAAGGTGTCGTTGGCGAGCGCCTTGACGACGATGCCGGCGGCCTCGACAAACCGCGGCCGCGCCTCGCCCATCGGGATGCGGAAGCCTTCGTACTCGACGCTCGCCGCGCCGCGGCCAAAGCCGAACAGGCAGCGCCCGCCGCACATTATGTCGAGCAGCGCGATCTGCTCGGCGACGCGCACCGGGTCGTGCCACGGCAGCACGATCACCGCGGTGCCGAGCTGGATGCGTTTCGTGCGCCCGGCGTAATATGCGAGCAACTGGATCGGCGCCGGCGACATCGCATAGCCGGTGAAATGGTGCTCCAGCGCGAACAGGCTGTCGAAGCCGAGCGGCTCGGCGAGGTCGCCCATCGCCAGATGCTCGCCGACCACCGAGGCGTCCGAGCGGCCGTCCTGGCACAGCATGTTGAGCGCGATGCCGACTTTCATGGTGTCCTCCCGCAGCCTGGGTCGACCAAGGTTCGGGCCAGCACCTGGCCGCGTCAAATCGAATCGAGCGGCTGCTCGCCTTTGTCTCAATTAACAGGAGGCTATCCTCCTGTTCACCTCCTGTTATCCACGTCAGTAACAGGAGGCGCGCCCCGCATTAACAGGAGGCGAACCGATCCCTGCGGTGGCGCGTTAACGCCGGTTTGTTGCCAGATCGCTTCGGGTGCCGACCGCGGCCCGGATCGCCGGCAGCGAGCATCTTATACACTCGAATTTTGGCAATTTTGGGGTGACCGCGAGCCCCGGGCATCAAGCCGCGACGTCAGATCGGCGCGGCGGGCGGGAAATCGGGCTTGCGCTTTTCGAGGTGCGAGGCGAGGCCCTCTTTGACGTCGGGGCCGCCAAACCCGAAGAATTCGAGCGCCAGCGAGGCATCGAAAGTCGGTCCCATCGCGCGCAGCCAGTTGTTGAGCGCGTTCTTGGTCCAGCGGATCGCGCTTTGGGCGCCCTCGGCAAGTCTTGTCGCGACGTCGATCGACTTGGCCTCGAGTTGGTCCTCGTCGACCGCAAAGGTGATAAGGCCAATGCGTTCGGCTTCCTCGCCGAGGATCTGGTCGCAGGTCAGCAGGTAGTATTTCGCCTTGGCGAGGCCGCAGAGCAGCGGCCAGACGATGGCGGCGTGGTCGCCGGCGGCGACGCCGAGCCGGGTGTGGCCGTCGATGATACGGCAATCCTTGGTCGCGATCGACACGTCGGCGAGGATGCCGCAAACAAGACCGGCCCCGACTGCGACTCCGCGCATCGCGCTGACGACCGGCTTGTTGCAGTTGATGACGCCGTAGACCATCTCGCGCGCCTCTTTCCACTGGCGGGCGCGCGCGTTGAAGTCCTCGGTGGCGCTCCTGATCATGTTGAAGTCGCCGCCGGCCGAGAACACCTTGCCGGCGCCGGCGAGGATCGCGACGTTGATGCTCTCGTCGCGGTCGACATCGCGCCAGATATCGGCGAGCTCGGCGTGCATCGCCTCATCGGCCGTG
>JAFAWI010000342.1 GCA_019241915.1 Alphaproteobacteria bacterium | reverse complement strand
CGGGCTCGCGCCGTTTCTCCAGCGCACCGAAATCCTCGTTTGCCTGCTGCCGCTGACCCGCGAGACCCGGCATATCGTCGGCCGCGACGTACTTTACCGGCTGCCGCATGGCGCCAAGCTCGTCAATTGCGGCCGCGGCGGCACCGTGGACGAAGCGGCGCTGCTCGACGCGCTCAACGACGGGCAGATCGCCGAGGCGACGCTCGATGTATTCGAGAGCGAGCCGCTGCCAGCCGAGCACCCGTTCTGGGGCATGGACAACGTGCTGGTGGTTCCGCATATCGGCTCGATCGCGGTGCCCGAGGTGGCGGCGCGCGACGTCGTCGAGAACATCCGGCGGCTGGCAACGGGCGAACCGTTGCTCAACATCGTCGACCGGGCGCGCGGCTATTGAGGCCTCCGTGCTGCACCGGAAAGTCTTTGTCAGGGTTTCGGCAATACGCTAGGGCTTTGCATCTCGCAGCAGAAGCGCGCGCATGGGCTCATCGGTATGAAGCTCTTTGTCGTCGGGGTCAGCGGCCAACTTGCGCATGAGTTGCAGCGCGCGTGTTGGCCGTCCGGTCTGACGGTGCAATACGCCGAGCGCCCCACGCTCGACCTCTTGCGGCCGGACGAGGCGGCGGCCGTCGTCGCCGCGGCTCGCCCGCAACTGGTGGTGAATGCCGCCGCGTACACCGCGGTCGATGCCGCCGAAAGCGACCGCGAGACCGCCTTCGCCGTCAATTGCGACGCGCCGGCCGCGTTGGCGGCGATGTGCCGCACGACCGGGGCGGCGCTGATCCACATCTCGACCGATTACGTGTTCGATGGCGCGAAACCGGCGCCCTATGTCGAGGACGACCCCGTCGCGCCGCTCTCGGTCTACGGCGCCAGTAAGGCCGCGGGCGAGGCGGCGGTCCGTCAGACGCTTGGTCGCCATGTCATCCTGCGCACCTCGTGGCTCTACAGCCCGGTCGGGCACAATTTCGTCAAGACGATGCTGCGGCTCGGCGCGGAGCGCGACCGGCTCCGCGTGGTCGACGACCAGCACGGCTCGCCGACCGCGGCGGCGGATCTCGCTGCCGCGATCACGGTGATTTGCGGCGGGATCGCTGCCGGGCGCGAGGATGGTTTCGGCACGTTTCACTGCTGCTGCGACGGCGCCACCACCTGGTACGGGTTTGCCCAGGCCATTTTCGACGACGCGCGGCGCCGCGGCTTCGAGACGCCGGCCGCGGTCGAGCCGATCCCGAGCGAGGCCTACCCGACGCCGGCGGCGCGGCCGCGGAACTCGCGGCTCGACTGCCGCAAGATCGCGAGCGTATGGGGATTCACCGCGCCGCGTTGGCAGGATTCGCTTGCCGCGTGTCTCGACCGGATGGCCTCAACGGCGCCGCAACCGGCTGCCGCCGAGGCCGCGCTGCCGTGAAAGGCATCGTGCTCGCCGGCGGGCTCGGGACGCGGCTCTACCCGATCACGCTGGCAGTCAGCAAGCAGCTGCTGCCGGTCTACGACAAGCCGCTCATCTACTACCCGCTGTCGATCCTGCTGCTGGCCGGCATCCGTGACATCCTCGTTGTCACCACGCCGCACGACCAGGCGCAGTTTCGTACGGTGCTCGGCGACGGCGCGGCGTGGGGCGTGTCGCTTCGCTATGCGGTGCAGGCCGAACCGCGCGGCCTCGCCGACGCGTTTCTCGTCGGCCGCGAGTTTATCGGCCGCGACAGCGTCGCGCTCGTGCTCGGCGACAACATGCTCTATGGCGCTGGCCTCGGCGACATGCTGGAAGGCGCCGTTTGCCAGGAGAGCGGGGCCACGGTCTTCGCCTATCAGGTCAAGGACCCGCAGCGCTACGGTATCGTCGCGTTCGACGAGCGGGGCCGCGCCGTCAGCATCGAGGAAAAGCCGGCCGAGCCGCGCTCGCATTGGGCGGTGACCGGTCTGTATTTCTACGACAACAGGGTGGTCGACATTGCGGCGGAGGTGCGTCCGTCGGCGCGCGGCGAAATCGAGATTACCGATGTCAACCGAGTCTATCTCGACGCCGGCACATTGTCGGTGCAGCGGCTCGGGCGCGGCTTTGCGTGGTTCGATACCGGGACGCACGATTCGCTGCTCGAAGCGGCCGAGTTCGTCCGCACCATCGAGCACCGCCAGGGTTGGAAAATCGCCTGCCTCGAAGAGATCGCGTGGCGCAAGGCCTACATCTCGACCGAGGATCTGCTGCGCCTGGCGGCTCGGTACGACAAGAACGGTTACGGCGCCTATCTGCGCAATGTGGCGGCCGAAGCCGAATGAGCCGCTCGCAGCGCCGCTCGGGCCGGCGCTGCGCCCTCCGGCACGGCCGCTATTTCATCCGTCGATCGTTTGGTCGATCTTTCGCTCGCTGCGCAATCACGGGCTGCGCACGACGCTCGACCGTGTCAGCTTCCGGCTCAACCCGCGGCCCGCCTACGCCTTCTGGATCGAGCGGAATGAGACGCTGCGGCGCCGCGACCGGGCGGCAATCGCCGCGCACATGGCGCGGTTCTCCTGGCGTCCGCAGATCGCCCTGGTTATGCCGATCGGCGCGGACCCACCGCCGTTTCTGACGGAGACCATCGCGTCCGTCGCTGCGCAGCTTTATCCGCACTGGCGGCTTTGCATCGCGGTCGGCGAGGCGGCCGATACCGCCACCGGCACGGTGCTCGCGGAGCAGGCGCGCACGGAGCCGCGGATCGTCGTCGGCGGCGGGGCCGGCGCCGCCGACTTTGTCGCCAGGCTCGAACCGGGCGATCTGCTTGCGCCGCATGCGCTTTACCTCGTGGCCGCCGAGCTCAATGCGTATCGCGATGCCGCGATTGTCTATTCCGACGAGGACAGCCTCAACGACGAGCGCCGGCGCTGCGATCCCTGCTTCAAACCCGACTGGAACCCGGCGCTGTTCGAAACGCAGCATTATCACGGGCGTCTGACAGCCTACCGCGCCGCGCCGCCGATAGACCGGAGCGCCGTATTCAGGCAGGTGGCAGAGGGCACCGAGTACGCCCTGGCGCTGCGCCTGGCCGCGGGCGCCGCCGCCGGAGGCATCCGGCACATCCCGCACATTCTGTATCACGCGCAGCGCCGTCCGCATGCGGACCGAACGGACGGACGAGCGATGGTTGCATTGCAGGCGCATCTCGACGCGGCCGGCGAGCGCGCCGAGGTGGTCGCGGGGCCGCTGCCGGGGATCTGGCGAGTGAAGCGGACGCTGCCGCAGCGGCCGCCCCGGGTGACGCTGATCGTACCGACGCGCGACCGGCGGGAATTGCTGCGTCCGTGCATCGAGGGGCTGCTCAACCGGACGCGGTACCCGGATTTCGAGGTGATCGTCGTCGACAACGAGAGCCGCGACCCGGTGACACTCGCCTATCTCGATGTCCTGCGCGCCTCGGGCCGCGTACGGATCATGCGGGTGCCGGGCGAGTTCGATTTCTCGGCCCTCAACAACCGTGCGGCCGCCGCCGCCACCGGAGAACTGCTCGGTCTGGTCAATAACGACATCGACGTGATCGATCCCGATTGGCTCGGCGAAATGGTGAGCCAGGCGCTGCAACAGGGTGTCGCCGCGGTCGGGGCAAAGCTCCGTTACGCCGACGACACCATCCAGCATGCCGGCGTGGT
>JAFAWI010000157.1 GCA_019241915.1 Alphaproteobacteria bacterium | reverse complement strand
ATGCTCGACCACGATACGCTGACCTGGAAATACCGCGCCGAGCCCGATCCCGGAACCAACGGACGCGCCATCGTCTACACCCGCGGCCGGGTCGTCGGCGGCTCCTCGTCGATCAACGGCCTCGTCTATATCCGCGGCCAGCCGGAGGACTACGACCACTGGGCGCAGCTCGGCAATCGCGGCTGGTCGTGGGACGACTGCCTGCCGTTCTTCCGCAGGGCCGAGCGCTGGGAGGGCGACGAAACCGAAGTGCGCGGCAAGGACGGCCCGCTGTTCACCTCAAAGATGGATCGCTCGCCGATCTGCGCCAGCGTCGTCGAAGCCGGGGTCGAACTCGGCCTCGAATACCGCGACGACGTCAACAATTTGTCGCCCGGCTCGGGTGACGGCATCGGCTGGTGCCAGCAGACCCGCGGCGGGCGGCGCCGTGCCAGCACCGCGCGCACCTACCTGCGCCCGGCACTGAAACGTCCCAACCTGCAACTGGTCACGCATGCGCTGGTGCATCGCGTCGTGTTCGACGGCAAGCGCGCGGTCGGTGTCGAGCTGCAGCGCCACGGCGGCCCGGTCGAGCGCATCGACGCGGCGCGCGAAGTGATCCTGTCCGCCGGCGCGATCGGCTCGCCGCACATCCTGCAGCTGTCCGGCGTCGGCGACCCGGAACATCTCGGGCGGATCGGCGTCCCGCTGGTGCACGAATTGAAGGGTGTCGGCAAGAACATGCAGGACCATTTCCAGGCCCGCGTGTCCTACCCGGTCGTCGGCGCGCGGACCGCCAACGAAAAGTCGCGCGGCCTGCCGCTGGTCGGTGAAATGCTCCGCTGGCTGGTCACCGGCAAGGGCATGCTGACCTACAGCCCGTCGCTCGTCGCCGCCTCGGTCAAGGTGCTCGAGGAGTCGGCGACACCGGATATGCAGATCACCTTCGCGCCGGGCAGCTTCAAGGGCGGGCAGATCGGCGAGCTGGAAGAGGAGCCTGGCCTTTCCGCGGGCGCCTGGCAGATGCGGCCCTTGTCGCGCGGCTATGTCGAGGCCAAGACCAACCGGCCCGGCGACCCGCCGGCGATCAACCCGCGCTATCTCTCCGAGGAGAGCGACCGTCGCGCGATCGTCGGCGGGCTGCGCTTTGCGCGACGGCTGTTCGACGCGCCGGCGCTCAAGCGCTATGTGCGCGAGGAAAGCCTGCCTGGCCGGCATATCGCGAGCGACGACGAGCTGCTCGATTACGCGCGCAATTACGGCGGCACCTGCTATCACGCCAGCTGCACCTGCCTGATGGGCAGCCATGCGATGTCGGTGGTCAGCGAGCAGCTCACGGTGCACGGGCTTGACGGCATCCGCGTCATCGACGCGTCGGTGATGCCGGCGGTGACGTCGAACAACACCAACGCCCCGACGATCATGATCGCCGAGCAGGGCGCCGACCATATCAAGCGCGCCGCGCTCCAGAAGATGGCCGCTTAGCTGAGCCCTCCGCGTCAGCGGCGGGAGCACACTCGGCCGCCCGCGTCACGCCGAAGAGACGACTGCACCTAGCGTCCGAAGCCGACGAACTCGGGCGTAAACCGGTCGCGGTGCGGCGCGAAGGCGTGTTCGCGACGACCGCGGCCCCGGCCAAACCAGCGGGCGCGGCCAAGCGGGCTGGCGCTGCCGGATTTGGCGATGAAGTCGCGGATCGCATGGTCGGCGAGCGCTGCGCCGACCGGCTGCTGACCGGCGCCGAGCCCGGCGATCAGCACATTGTCGGCGAAGATGTTGATCATGCGCGGAATGCCGCGCGCCGCCTCGACGATGCGCCACGCCGCGCTCGCCGACAGGATCTGCATCAGGTCCGCGGCACCGCTCGCCAGCAGCCGGTGCTCGATGTATTCGACGCTCTCACTGAGCGACAGCGGTGCGAGCCGGGCGCGCAACGCCACGCGCTGGTTGACCTGACGCATGTCGCGCCGCGCCAGCGTGTTGTCGAGCTCGGGCTGGCCGACCAGCACGATCTGGATCAGCTTTTCGCGGTCGGTCTCGAAATTGCTGAGCAGGCGCAGAAATTCCAGCGTCTCGGGCGGCAGCAATTGCGCCTCGTCGATCATCAAGACGACCGTGCGCCCGGCCTCGAAAATCTCCAGCAGCTTCCATTGCAGCCGCGGCACCGCCGCAAACACGCTCTCCGGGTCGTCTTCGTCGAGCTCGCGGCAGATATAGGTCGCCATTTCGAGCGGGCTGACCTGCGGCGCGAAACTGTAGATGATCTCGAAGGTGTCGCTCTTCGCCTGATCGAAAAACGCCCGTACCACAGTGGTTTTGCCCGTGCCGACCTCGCCGGTGCAGACGATGAACCCTTTCCGCGTCTCGATGCCGTAGACCATCGTCGCCAGCGCCTCGCGGTGCACCCGGCTCATGTAGAGCAGGCTGGGATCGGGGGTGACCGCGAAAGGCGGGCGGCTCAGCCCGTAAAAGCGCTCGTACATCACCCCCCTCGTCAGCGGCGGCGACAGAACCTAGGGCGGCGGCACCGGCGGCGCCAGCACTGCCGCCGGCTGCCGCGGGCGCCGCCCTCAGCGCCAGCAAATCAGCGCGTCTCGGCGGCCAGCCGGCCACCGCGGCGGAACATCGAACGTCGAACCTGCGACCACGCCGCGTCGTAAGCGGCAAGCAGATTCGGCACCGAGTACTCAAATGCCAGTTTGTTGCGCAGCCGCGCCTGGCCAAAGCCGCCCATCGCCTGCCGGCGCGCCGGGTCGTCGAGCAGCGCGCCGATCCCCTCTGCCATCGCGCGCGGATCGTCGGGCTCAACGTAAAGCGCGGCATCGGCGGCCGAAACCCGCGCTTCGGCGAGTTCGCCAACCACGATCGGCAGGCCGAAGAACATGTATTCGAGCACCTTGTTCATCGTGCTTTTGTCGGACCAGCCGTTTTTTGGCAGCGGGTCGATCGCGATCTCGGCCGACGACAGGATGCGGCACAACTCCTCGTCGCTGATGATGCCGGTGAAGGTACACAACCCGCCCACGCCGATTTCCGACGCACGGGCGGCGACCGCCGGCTGGTACGTGCCGCCGCCGATCAGCACGCAGTGGAAATCGTCGCGCCCGCAATCGTCGCGCAGCGCCTTGACCGCGTGCACGAGGTGATCGACGCCGTCCTGCGGCCCCATCTCGCCGAGATAAACGAGCAGATGCGGCTTTCCGTGCTTGTAGGCCGGATCCGGCTCGTAGAGGCGGAATTTCGCCAGCGACGGCGCCGAGCGGACGATGAACACGTCCTCCGGGCGCTTGCCGCCGCGCTCGATGGCGATGCGTTTGTAGCTCTCGTTGGTGGCGATGACGATCTGTGCCGCCGCGAAGCTGAGCCTTTCGAGCAGCAGCAGCGTCTTCATCATCGGCCCTTCGCCGGCACCGAACTTGGCTGCCGCCAATTCGGGCGACAGGTCGCGGTGATCCCAGATGAAGACCTTGCCGAACACTCGCCAGAACCAGGCGATCGGCCAGTAGATTTCGGGTGGGTTGCAGACATGCAGGATGTCGAAGCCGC
>JAFAWI010000117.1 GCA_019241915.1 Alphaproteobacteria bacterium | reverse complement strand
GTGGTCGTCGTCTGGAAAGCCGGCGGCGAGAGCGTCGTAGACCTCACCGACCATTTAAGCCGGTACGCCGTCTTCGCGCCGCTGCGCACCGACGACCGGCGGTTCGGCGAAGTGGCCGTCGGCGAATGGGGCTGGTCGGTCGGGTGGTCGGACGAGATGGAGATTTCGGCAGATACCTTATGGCGCCTTGCCTTGGAGCAGGGCGGAGCTTGGTTACGCCGGTGGCGCCGCGGGCATCGCATGACGCAGTCCGCCGCGGCGGACGCTCTCGGTGTCAGCCCGCGCATGTGGCGCTATTACGAAGCCGGCGTCCATTTGGTGCCGAAGACGGTGCGCTTGGCGGCCGCCGGTCTCGACGCGCAGGCCCATGCCGCCTGACCCCAGGTCACCACAGCGACGAGCCGAGGATCAGGCCGCCGATCAGGAACACCAGGAAGATCACGACAAACAGGAAGAACAGCAACTTGGCGATGCCGGCAGTAGCAGCGGAAATGCCGGTGAAGCCGAACAGCGCCGCCACCAAGGACACGACGAGAAAGAACAGCGCCAATCTGAGCATCGGCTCCCTCCGGGAAGTTTGTCTTAAGGTATCTCATAGACCGAATAACGGTCGGCGATGCCGCGCAGCGCGCGTTCTTCGGCGACCGGGGCCAGCCCTTTCGCCGCCAGCAGATGCGCGGTCGGCGGATGCTCGACGATCGACCCGGTGGCAAGGATAGCCTGCGACATCGCCAGCCCTTGAACCCGCGCGGCAATGTTGACGGTCTGGCCGAAAAAATCCTGCCGATCGTTGAGCACGACCGCGAGGCAAGGCCCCTCGTGCATGCCGATCTTCAGCACCAGGTCCTCGCCGCCGCGCTCGGCATTGAGCCGGCGCATCGCCTCGCGCATGCGCAGCGCCGCCGCGACCGCCCGCTCCGGCGAGTGGAATGTCGCCATCACCGCGTCGCCGATCGTCTTGACGATCGCGCCGGATTCGCTCGCGACGATCTCGTGCAGCACATGGAAGTGCGCGCGCACAAGGTCGAACGCCGCGAGGTCGCCCACCCGCTCGTACAGCGCGGTCGACCCTTTGAGGTCGGTGAACAGGAAGGTGAGGCTGGTGATCTTGAGCCGCTGCTCGGGGTCGAGCGTGTCGGTGCCGTAGAGGTCGCGGAAGGTCTGGTTGCTGAGCAACCGCTTGGCCGACAAAAACGGATGGCGCAGGTCGAGCAGCCGGTGCAGCTCGTCGCCGGCCACCCACAGCCCCGGCAGCAGCCGTTCGCCGGTGCGGTTTTCGAAGGCGAGCCGCAACGGTCCCGGCCGCAGCTCGGTTGTCGTGCTCGGCGCTTTGAGGCCGGTGAAGACGATCGAGAGGTTTTGCCGCTCGCGCGTCGGGTCGCCTTTGACTTCGATGAATTGCGCGACGTGCGTCACCGGCTCGAACAGGATCAGGAACTTTTCCGGCAGCTGCAGCGACAGCTGCGCCTTCTCGTGCGCCGGCAGTTCCAGCGTGTCGAGCGTCACCGCCTCGATAACGCGGTCGAGCTCCGAGGGCAAAATCATCGCCGATGTCCAAAACACCTGGCGGAAGTATTCGACAAACGGGAGCTCGCCCGGGTCGTGCGCGGCGATCCGGCGGATCCGGCGGCTCACCGTAAAGGTGACCTCGACCATCTGGTCGAGCACCGGCTCGTAGCCGCTGGCGCACAGTGCGCAGACATAGTCGTCGTGCCCTACGGTCTTGAGCGTGTCGCCCTCGCCCAGCACTCCGCCGCAGCCCGGGCAGACGACGTTCCACGACAGTTCGAACAGCCCGATCCGCGCCGCGTGCAGAAACGCGGCGATCACCGCTTCTTCGTCGAGCCGCCGCTCTTCGGCGAATTTCAGCGCATTGATCCGGCACAACGCGGCATCGGGCGCCTCGCGCACCAGCGTCTCGATCGCCGGCACCACCTCGACGCTTGCCTGCTGCCGCAGCACGGCAAAAAGAGCTTCGGCTTCGTCGGTCATTTAAGGGTCCCTAGCGGGCATCCAAGCCGCGAGATCCAGCCCGCCAGCGGCTCGGGATCGGCGGGGGCGCGCGCCGCTCGATATAGACAGCCGCGCTGCGAGAACAACCCCGGCGGCGGAAATAGCGGTCACGCTTCGGCCTCCGGCGAAATGTCCCCGCTGCCTCGCCGCCAGCAAAAAGAGCAGCCGCAAGAAGCTGATTTGCATCGCGCACCGCTGCGCTAGTATCGCGCCCGATCGCCTGCACCGGTTCGTGTCCGGCGGCGCCGGTTGGCACTCCCTCTGCGCAGGGCGGTAGGGGGAAGGGGCCGGCGCCGGAAGGCCTGGGGAGGGCGAGGGTGGTGGTGCCGCAGGTGAAGGGAACGAAGATGACAGCGGATTATCTGATCGTCGGCGCGGGTTCGGCCGGGTGCGTCTTGGCCCACCGGCTGACCGAGGACGCGAGCGTCAAGGTCACGCTGATCGAGGCGGGCGGCAAGGATTGGAACCCGCTGATCCACATTCCAGCGGGCTTCATGAAGATGCTCGATCACAAGACCCTGACCTGGGGCTTCTACGCCGAGAGCGACCCCGGCACCAACGGCCGCGCCATCCTCTATCCCCGCGGCAGGGTGATCGGCGGGTCTTCCTCGATCAACGGGCTCATCTACATCCGCGGCCAGCCCGAGGATTACGACCACTGGCAGCAGCTCGGCAATCGCGGCTGGGGCTGGGACGACGTGCTGCCGTATTTCAAGAAAGCCGAGCGCTGGGAAGGCGAGGGCAGCGAGGTGCGCGGCAAGGACGGTCCGCTGTTCACCTCGAAGATGAACCGCCCGGCGATTGTCGAGGCGGCGATCGAAGCCGGGGTTCAGATGGGCCTCGAATACCGCGAGGACGTCAACGACCTGACCCGCCTGCACAAGGACTGCATCGGGTGGTGCCAGCAGACGCGCGGCGGCCGGTTCCGTGCCAGCACCGCGCGCACGTATCTGCGCCCGGCGCTCAAGCGGCCGAACCTCCAGCTCATCACCAAGGCGCTGGTGCACCGCGTCGTGTTCGACGGCAAGCGCGCGGTCGGCGTCGAGCTGCAGCGCAATGGCGGCCCGGTCGAGCGCATCGATGCGGCGCGCGAGGTGATCCTGTCGGCCGGCGCCGTCGGCTCACCGCATCTGCTGCAGCTGTCCGGCGTCGGCGACCCGGAGCACCTGGGCAAGATCGGCGTGCCGGTGGTGCATGAGCTGCTCGGAGTGGGCAAGAACATGCAGGACCATTACGTCGTCCGCGTCACCCGGCGGATCGAGGGCGTGCCGACGGCGAATGAAAAAGCGCGCGGTCTGCCGCTCGCCGGCGAGGTGCTGCGTTATGTGTTTTCCGGCAAAGGCGTGCTGACCTATAGCGCCTCGCTCGCCGCGGCTTCGGTCAAGGTGCTCGAGGAATCGGCGACCCCGGACATCCAGTGCTCGTTTGCGCCGGGGAGCTTTGTCAACGGCACAGTCGGGCAGCTCGAGCGCGAGCCGGGACTGACCGCCGGCATGTGGCAGATGCGTCCGCTGTCGCGCGGCTATGTGATGGCCAAGACCAACCGGCCGGGCGACGCGCCGTCGATCAACCCGCGCTATCTGTCGGAAGACACCGACCGGCGAGCCGTGCTCGGCGGCATCCGCTACATCCGCAGGCTGTTCGAGCAGCCGGCGTTGCAGCAATACGTGCGCGATGAGAGCCTGCCGGGGCCGCAGGTGCAGAGCGACGACGAAATCCTCGATTACGCGCGGCAGTACGGCAACACCGTCTATCATGCGACCTGCACCTGCATGATGGGGCGCCACGCGATGGCGGTGGTCGACGACGAGCTGCGCGTCTACGGCATCGAGGGCCTGCGCGTCATCGACGCCTCGATCATGCCGACGGTCAGCTCGACCAACACCAACGCGCCGACCATCATGATCGCCGAAAAAGGCGCGGCGATGATCAACGCCGGCGCGCGGGAGAAACTCGCCGCCTAAGGGCTGGCCGCCTCACCGCAGGTTGCGGCGGACGTTCGGTCGACCTCGGGCCGCACATCGCCTTTGCCATGATCGACGGCCATGTTGTTGGCAGCTGCGCGGCGCTCAGTAGGGACGGTCGCCGCGCACCAGCATCCGGTACAGGCGGCGATGCTGGTTGTGATCGTAGTCGAAGCCCGCCTTATGCAACGAGGCGCGGTCGTCGATGATCAGCAGGTCGCCCTTCTGGTACTCGTGTGAATAGCAAAACTGGGGCTGTGTAATCTGATCCGTCAATTCCTGCAGGAAATCCTGGGTTTCCTCGGGTGACAGGCCGGTGACCGTCTCGGTCTTGCCCTTGTGAAACCAGACCGCCTTTGTGCCTGTATCCGGGTGGGTGCGGACCAGGGGATGCACCGTCGGCGCCCTTGTCGACTCGCGCTGGGCCTTCACGACATCCGGATTGCCTGTTGCCATCCGCGCGGTGCTGATCAGCGTATTCTCGGTCTTCGCGCCGGCGATCTTCCGTTTGACATCGGTCGGAAGCGCTTCGTAGGCCGCGCGCGCATTGCAAACCGACGTCGCGCCGCCCTTGTCCGGCACGGCGACCGCGTACAGCATGGTGAATTTGGGCGGCAATTCCTGGTTGGTATGGTCGGTGTGCCAGGTGGCGTTGGCGCCGACTTTTGCGGGCTGACCCTTGCTGTCCAGATGACGATTGTCGAGCACGCTGATCAGCGGAAATCCGTCAACCAGATAGCGCCGGTTCTGGTCCTCCATCAGCTCGCCGAACAGTTCGCCGGCGGCTTGCAACTGGCCGGGGGTGAGATGCTCCTGCCCACGGATCACCAGGACGACGTTCTCGACGACGGCGTCGTAAAGCTTCTTTTGTGTCGCTCCGTCGATGGGCTGCGCCAGGTCGAGACCGGTGACAATAGCGCCGATGTGCTCCTTGACCTTCGCGATCTTCATGGCCTGCGTGGGCCGCATCGACGCGACATCGTTCATGATCTGGCTCCTCGTTTCGTGACCCGCTGATTGCGGCGGGTGCATGCCGCATCCGGGCGAATTGGCTCTACCGACAGGATCGGTTGAATGCTCGCATCTATCAAGTGTTGCCCGAAGCCCCAAGCCGTGTCTCGTAATGTCGCCGTTGGCGACGCGCGACGCGACGAGCCGCGCGCTGCTCGGAGTTCCGAGCCGCTGCGCCATCCTTGCGCGAAGCGGACGAGGCGCGCGGCCATTCATATGGTGACGGTTTCCACGGCCGATCAGTGCGCTACAGTACAGAGGTTGACGCCGTCAGGCGGAGGCCGGGTGAGGGTCGGAGGAAGCGATATGCAGGCAGATTACGTCATCGTTGGCGCCGGTTCGGCCGGCTGCGTGCTGGCCAACCGGCTGTCGGCCGACCCCTCGGTCAAGGTGCTGCTGATCGAGGCCGGCTCGCGCGACACCAGCCCGCTGATCCACGTCCCGGCCGGCTATATCAAGCTGCTCGACCACAAGAAGTGGACGTGGATGTACTACGCCGAGGCCGACGAGGGGGTGAACAACCGCGCGATCCTCTACCCGCGCGGCAAGGTGCTCGGTGGCTCGTCGTCGATCAACGGCATGATCTATGTACGCGGCCAGCCCGAGGATTTCGACCATTGGTCGCAGCTCGGCAACCGCGGCTGGGGGTGGGACGACGTGCTCCCGTACTTCAAGCAGGCGGAGAACTGGGAAGGCGGCGAGGACGAGTTTCACGGCAGCGGCGGTCCGCTGCTGACCTCGCGCCCGGCCGACCGGCCGTTCCTGTGCCAGAAGATCATCGATGCCGGCACCGAAATCGGCTGCGAATACCACGAGGACGTCAACCACCTGCCGCCTGGATCGGGCGACAACATCGGCTGGGTGCAGCAGACCCGGCGCGGCCGCCGCCGGCAGAGCGCGGCGCGCACCTATCTGCGCCCGGCGCTGAAGCGGCCCAATGTCGAGGTGGTCACCGACGCGCTGGTGCGCCGCGTGCTGTTCGACGGCAAGCGCGCGGTCGGCGTCGAGTTCTCGCGCGGCGGCCGGATCGAGCGCGCCGATGCGGCGCGCGAGGTCATCCTCTCCGGCGGCGCGATCGGCTCGCCGCACATCCTGCAACTGTCGGGGGTCGGCGACCCCGACCATCTCGGCCGCATCGGCGTGTCGGTGGTGCATGTGCTGCCCGGTGTCGGCAAGAATCTGCAGGACCATTTTCTCGCGCGCTGCACCGCCGAAGTGACCGGCGCCCCGACCGCCAACGAGAAGTCGCGCGGTCTGCCGTTTGTCGGCGAACTGGCGCGCTACGTCTTTCACGGCAGCGGCCTCTTGACCTACGCCGCCTCGCTGGTTTGCGCCTCGGTCAAGGTGCTCGAGGAATCGGCAACCCCCGACGTGCAGATCCTGTTCGCCAACGCCAGCTTTGCGCCCGGGCCGGTGCGCAAGCTCGATTCGAAGCCGGGGATGACCGGCGGCATGTGGCAGATGCGGCCGCTGTCGCGCGGCTATGTCGAGGCCAAGACCGGCCGGGCCGAGGATGCGCCGGCGATCAACCCGCGCTATCTGTCGGACGAGACCGACCGGCGCTGCGCGGTCGGCGGCTTGCGCGCGGTACGGCGGCTGTTCGCGGCGCCGGCCTTGAAGCCGTATTACGTCGCCGAAATCCTGCCCGGCGCCGACGTGCAGAGCGACGACGAGCTGCTGCATTACCTGCGCCAGACCGGCTCGACGGTGTTCCACGCCACCTGCACCTGCAAGATGGGACACGACGCGATGGCGGTGGTCGACGACCAGCTTCGCGTGCACGGCATCGATGGGTTGCGCGTCATCGATGCCTCGGTGATGCCAACGGTCACCTCGACCAACACCAACGCCCCCACCATCATGATCGCCGAAAAAGGCGCATCGCTGATCCGCGCCGCCGCGCGCGAAAAGCTCGCGGCGTGAGAAACAAGATGCTGCGTACATTGAAGCCAAGTCCGAGCGACGCGTTGCCCGCCGCTGAGCCGAACTTAGCCGAGATGATCCACCGCCATTTTCTACCGCTCGGCGGTGTCGACGATCTGGTGCCGGATCCTCCTGTGCCGGTGGGGCCGCCTCTTGTGGATGATTGGCGCCGTGGGCGTACGCCCAGGAAGAGCAAGCGCAAGCGCAAGCGCAAGCGTCAAGGGTCGGTAGTGTCCTAATTTCAGGGGCGAGACGCTGGCCGGTGGCATTGAACACAAACGGCAGGTCCGCGACCGGCAAAGTTTCCGTGCTCACCCTCACAAAACGCGCGAGCACAGGTGTTGCAGTATCGCGCGGTCAGTCGAACGCGCAGAAAAATGTCCTCACAGATGCGGCAAGGAACCCACGCCCCGCTATCGATCTTGTCGCGGTCTGTTTTGTTCGGGTCGAAGCCGCTTAGATCAACTGGCGCTGCGGGCGATACGGCCATCCTCTAGATTCCTTTCTCTGCGCGGCGCTCCGCAACAATCGCCGCCCGCACGGCCTCTATCGGCGAGCTTCGTACGGGTACACCGAAGCCTGCGCGTCACGCCAGCGATGGAATCGCGAGTGAGCGATCGACTATGGTCGATCGACTAGCTGGTGGAAAGGACTTCAAATTAGGACAGTACCCAAGGGTCGGAGACTTAGGAGATGAACGCAGATTACATTATCGTCGGCGCGGGCTCGGCCGGATGCGTGCTCGCCAGCCGGCTGACCGAGGAGCCGGGCGCGCGGGTCGTGCTGATCGAAGCCGGCGGCCGCGATTGGAACCCGCTGATCCACATCCCGGTCGGTTATATGAAGCTGCTCGACCACAAGCAGCTCACCTGGGGCTTCAAGGCCGAGGCCGATCCGGGCACCGCCGGCCGCGCGATCGCCTATCCGCGCGGGCGGGTGTTGGGCGGCTCGTCGTCGATCAATGGGCTCATCTACATCCGCAGCCAGCCGGAGGATTACGACCATTGGGCGCAGCTCGGCAATCGCGGCTGGGGCTGGGACGACGTCCTGCCGTTCTTCAAGCGCGCCGAGCGCTGGACCGGC
>JAFAWI010000568.1 GCA_019241915.1 Alphaproteobacteria bacterium | reverse complement strand
CAGCACGCCGTCCTCGTGCATCAGCCGCAGCGCGCGCAGCGGCTCGGGCAGCGACAGCAAGCCGCTCAGCTCGCGCCACACCCGTTCCGCCGACAGCGCCGGCAGCGTCTTTGCCGCAACGCGGCAGGCGGCACGCGCGGCCGCATCGCCGGCACCGGCGCCAAACCGCGCCTCAAAGCGGTAATAGCGCAGGATGCGCAGCACATCCTCGGCGATCCGGCTCGCCGGGTCGCCGACAAATCGCACGCGGCGCGCCGCGAGATCGACGCGCCCGCCCACCGGATCGAACAGCGCACCGTCCGGTGCGAGGTAGAGGGCATTGATCGTGAAATCGCGCCTGGCTGCGTCCTCGGCCCAACCGGCGTCGAACGCGACGCGGGCGTGACGGCCGTCAGTCTCAACGTCGCGCCTGAGCGTGGTGATCTCGAAATGCCGCGGCGCGATGACCGCAGTCACCGTGCCGTGCGGCAAGCCGGTCGGCACGGCGCGGATGTGCGCCGCTGCGAGCGCGGCCAGCACGGCTTCCGGCCGTGCCGGCGTTGCCACATCGATGTCGCCGCCGGCGATCCCGAGCAGCGCGTCGCGCACGCAGCCGCCGACAAAGCGCGCGTCGATACCCGCCGCCGCCAGCGCCGTGAGCAGACGGCGCACCGGCCGCTCGTCGAGCCACGGCGGGTGCAGCTCGTTCACGGTCGCCGCGCCGGATCGATGCGGCCGGGCACGATCCGCCCGTCTTCGACATGCGGCGGCACATAGGTGCCGGGGGTCGCTGTGCCGAAATGCACCGTCACGACAAACAGCACCAGCCCGGCCAGCACCACGCCGCTCGCCGCCAGCCACACCCAGGGCATCCCGCGCCACGACACCGACCCCGCCGCCTCGGTCCACCGCAGCAGGCGCAGCCACAGCAGGTACAGCAGCGTCGGCAGCACCAGCGGCACCACTAGCGTCAGCAGCTCGCGCAGCATCGCGCCTCGTCAGCCGGCGCCGTCCGGCGCGAGCACCTCGGCAAGGTTGACAAGAATGCCGGCGGTGGCACCCCAGATATTGCGGCCCTCGTAGGGCAGCACATAGAAGGTTCGGCTGCGCCCGGCGGACTCGCGCACGGTGCGGTTGTGGTTGCGCCGGTCGAGGATGTAGGCGAGCGGCACCTCGAACGCATGGTCGACCTCGTATGGGTCGATCGTCAGCCGGATCGGCGGCGCGACGATGCCGACGACCGGCGTGATTTCGAACCCGGTGCCGGTGACATAGGTGTCGAGCCGGCCGACAACGCCGACAAACTCGCGCGCCAGCCCGACCTCCTCTTCGGTCTCGCGCAGCGCGGCGGCGGTCGCGCTGTCGTCCTGCGGCTCGATCCGCCCGCCGGGAAAGGCGATCTGCCCGGCATGCGCCGAAAGGTGAGCGGTCCGCTGCGTCAGCAGCACCGTCATACCGTCTAGGTGTTCGATCAGCGGCACCAGCACCGCCGCCGGACGCAGCAGCGCCGAGGGCGGCGTTTCGCCGGGATTGAGGTCGTGGTCGCCGCGCGTCGCGGCGCGCACCGCCGCGGCTTCGGCCGCGTCGCCGTCGGTGCCGCCAAAGCCGCGCCGCCCCGGCGGCCGCCGCCGCAGCCGCGCAATCACTTCTTCGCGAGCGAGCGGCGGCGAACTCACGACTCTTCCGGATCGCCGAGATCGAAAAACACGCCGTCGCTCCACAGCCCGAACGGGCCGCCTGCGTCGCCGCGCTCGGCATCGGCGAGCTCGACCAGTTCGTAGAAGACCGGCCGGTTGAGCCGCGCCTCCAGCCCGGGCCGCACCAGCAGGTAGGGAGCTGGCTCGCCGTTTGCAGCGGTTTCGACGCGCAGCTTGTGCTGCGGCCCCGCCGCCACAATCTGGTCGAGATTGGTGCGGAAGCTGAGCCGGCGCTGCGGCCCTTCGCCGTCGCTCGTCACCTCGACCGCAAGGAATGGCGCATCCTCGACCTCGACACGGCCGCGCTCGACCGGGGTGACAAGCCAGTAGCTGCCATCGTCCTCGCGGCGCAGCACGGAGGCGAACAGCTTTACCAGCGAGGGCCGGGGGATCGGCGAGCCGCGGTAAAACCAGGTGCCGTCGCGCGCGATCCGCATGTCGAGGTCGCCGTGATCGACCACTTGGCGCTTGGCCGAAGAACCTTGCGCGGGGGGCATTCTTTGGCCGCCGGTTCGCGGCTGCACCGGGGAATTGCCCCCGGACGGATTATCGGCGAGTGTCGAGGCGGCCGCGCCCCGGCTACCCTCGTTTTTTAAGGATTGAGAGATCTTGGCTTCCACATCACCCATCAACGCCCCTCCCGGGGATCTCGTCGCCGAGGTCGAAGCACTGGGCGAACGGCTGCGCCTCGTCCGCGAGCGGATCGGCGACGTCATTTTCGGACAGCGCGAAGTGATCGAGCAAGCCTTGATCACGCTGCTCTCGGGCGGGCACGCTTTGCTGATCGGCGTACCCGGTCTGGCCAAGACGCGGCTTGTCGAGACACTCGGCATCATCCTCGGCCTCGACGACAAACGCATTCAATGCACCCCCGATCTGATGCCGGCCGATATTCTCGGCTCGGAGGTTCTCGAAGAAAGCGAGACCGGCCGGCGCTCGTTCCGCTTTATTCCGGGTCCGGTGTTCTGCCAGCTCTTGATGGCGGACGAGATCAACCGCGCCAGCCCGCGCACCCAATCGGCCCTGCTCCAGGCGATGCAGGAAGGCCGTGTCTCGATCGCCGGGCAATACCACCCGCTGCCGCGCCCGTTCCATGTGTTGGCAACGCAGAACCCGCTGGAGCAGGAGGGCACCTACCCGCTCCCGGAGGCGCAGCTCGACCGCTTTCTGCTGCAGATCGACGTCGATTATCCGGACATCGATTCGGAGCGCCGCGTGTTGATCGCCACCACCGGTGCCGACGAGGTGGCGCCGCGCCCCGCGATGACGGCCGACGAGTTGATGGCGGCGCAGCGCCTCGTGCGGCGTGTGCCGGTCGGCGACAGCGTCGTCGATGCCATCCTCAAGCTGGTCCGCGCCGGCCGTCCCGCGGACGGCGCGGAAGGCTCCCGCCGCTTCGTCGCCTGGGGCCCCGGGCCGCGCGCCAGCCAGGCGCTGATGCTGGCGTGCCGGGCGCGGGCGCTGATCGACGGCCGCTATGCCCCATCGGTCGATGACGTGCTGGCGCTGGCGCCGCCGGTGCTGCGCCATCGAATGGCGGTCAGCTTCGCCGGCCGCGCCGAAGGAATCGGCGTGCTGCAGGTGATCGAACAGATGATGGCGCCACTCCGCTGATGCCGACGCTGGCGGAAGCGGCGCGGGCCATCTCGGCGCGGTCGATCGGCCGCAGCTCGACTGCGATGCTCGGCCCGCGCCGGCCGCTGCCGTCTTTGCGCGACCGTGCCGAGCAAATCGCCGCGCCGCTGCCGCCGCTCTTGGTCGCCGCCGAGCGGATTGCAGCGACGGTCGCGCAAGGCGTCCACGGCCGGCGCCGCGTCGGCCCGGGCGAGACCTTCTGGCAGTTTCGCCAATACGAGACGGGCGATGCCGCGGCGCGTATCGATTGGCGCAAAAGCGCGACGTCGCAGCGGCTCTACGTGCGCGAGACCGAATGGGCGGCGGCGCAAAGCGTCTGGTTATGGCGCGACCTGTCGGCCTCGATGGCGTACAGCTCCGCGCGCTACATCCCGGGCGGCGATTGGCCGACCAAGCGCGAGCGCGCCGAACTGATCCTGCTGGCGCTGGCCAGCCTGCTGGTTCGCGGCGGCGAGCGGCTGAGCCTGCTCGGCAGCGGTATCGCCCCGATGAGCGGCCGGGTCGCGTTGACGCGGCTCGCCCGCCTTATCGAACGGCCCACCCGCGGCGCGGACACGCCAGCCGCAGGCCTGCCGGCGCCCGAGCCGCTGCCGCGCGCCGCGCAGCTTGTCCTGATCGGCGATTTCTTGAGCGACCTCGATGCCGTCAACCACGCCGTCGCGGGCTTCGCGGCGGCTGGCGGCAAGGGCCACCTGCTGCACATCGTCGATCCGGCCGAGGCAGAGCTGCCGTTCGACGGCCGGGTGCGGTTTGAAGACGTCGAGGGGCGCGGTGACCTTGTCATCAGCCGCGTCGAGAATATCCGCGGCGCTTACGGGCAGCGTTTTCGCCAGCATCGCGACGGGCTGCAGGCGATCGCGCGCGCGGCGGGCTGGACTTTTGGCACGCACCGCACCGATCGGCCGCCGCATCTCGCGCTGCTCGCGTTGCATGCCGCGCTCGCCGCCGACCGCAGGCGCTGATGCTGTCGCTGGGATCGCTCGCGTTCGCGTCGCCATGGCTGCTCGTGGCGCTGATCGGGCTGCCGGTGATCTGGTGGCTGCTGCGGGTGACGCCCCCCGCCCCCCGGCGCATCCCATTTCCGGCGCTGCGCCTGCTGCTCGGTCTCACGCCGCGCGAGGAAACGCCGACCCGCACCCCGCTGTGGCTGATCGTGCTGCGCACCGTGCTGGCGGCGTTGATTGTGCTTGGCCTGGCCCACCCCCTGCTCAACCCGCAATCGCCGCTCGCCGGCAGCGGTGCGCTGATCGTCGTCGTCGATGACGGCTGGGCCGCCGCGCGCGATTGGCCGGCGCGGCAGAGCGCGGCGCTCGACGTGCTGGCCGAGGCGGAGCGGGAGAACCGCCAGGTCATCCTGCTGACCAGCGCGCCGCCCGCCTCCGGCCAGCCCGCCCCGGCGCCGCAGCCGATCCGCGCCGCGGATGCGCGGGCGGCCGTGCAGGCTCTGACCCCGAAACCGTGGAGCGACGACCGCAAGACGGTGCTGTCCCGCTTCGAGGGCATTCCGCTGGGCGCCGGCACCGGTGCGGTCTGGCTGAGCGACGAGGTCGACGACGCCGGCGCCCAGGCGCTGGCGCGAGCGCTGGTCGAGCGCGGCAGCCTGAACTATCTGGCCGCGGCCCCGGCGGACGCACCGCGCCTGCTCGCGCCGGGCGCTCCCGCCGGGGAGCGCGGCGCAAAGGATCTTGCGGTTGCGGTCAAGACGCTGCCGACCATCGCACCGCGCGCGCTTACGGTGCGCGCGAGCGCCGAGGATGGCGCACTGCTCGCCCGCGAGACGGCCACGCTCGACCCCGGCAGCGCCGGTGTCGTCGTCAAGCTGGCGATGCCGACCGAGCTGCGCAACCGCGTGACCCGGATCGACATCGAGGGCGATCGGACGGCCGGCGGCACGCTGCTCGTCGACGAGCGCTGGCGGCGGCGTCCGGTTGGCATCGCCGCGAACCCGAACCCGAGCAGTCAGCCGCTGCTCAGCGACACGTATTACCTGGAACGCGCGCTCGACCCGTTTACCGAAGTTCGCCGCGGCCCGGCGGAGGATTTGCTGAAGCGCGAGCTGGCGGTGCTGATCTATGCCGATGCGGGGCCGGATTCCCCGGCGGAGGAGGATGCGGTGCGCAAATGGCTGGCCGGAGGCGGCGTCTTGCTGCGCTTCGCCGGCCCGCATCTCGCCGACCAGGACGACGGACTGCTGCCGGTCCGGCTGCGCCGCGGCGGGCGGACGATCGGCGGCGCGCTCAGCTGGGAGCAACCGGCAAAGCTCGCGCCTTTCGCCGCCGACGGTCCGTTTGGCGGCCTTGCCATCCCCAACGACGTCACTGTTGCGCGCCAGGTTTTGGCCGAACCCGATCCCGAACTTGGCGGCAAGACCTGGGCACGTCTGGCCGACGGCACACCGCTCGTCACCGCCGAAAAGCAAGGCAGCGGCTGGATCGTCCTGATCCACACGACGGCCAATGCCGAATGGTCGAACCTCGCGCTGTCGGGGCTGTTCGTCGAGATGCTGCGCCGCATTGTCGCGACCAGCGAAGGCGTCGCCGAGGCCGGCGACGCGGTGCTGGCGCCGGTGGAAACCCTCGACGGCTACGGCCGGCTGCAGCGCGCCGCGCCCACCGCCCGCCCGATCGCGGCGAAGGACATCGCCACCGCCACCGCGTCGCCGGAACATCCGCCCGGTTTTTACGGCAGCGCGGATTCGCGGCGGGCGCTCAACCTGGCCTCCGGTGTCGGCGCCTTGAACGCGGTCGGCCCGCTGCCCGCCGGTGTCGCGCGCCAGCCGTTCTCGCGCAAGGCCGAGACCGACATTCGCCCACCGCTGCTGGTTGCTGCGCTGCTGCTCGCGCTCGCGGACCTGCTGATCGCGTACGTGCTCCGCGGCGTGCTGCGCTGGCCGGGCCGGCGGGCGGCCCGGCAGGCGGCAACGCTGCTGCTGCCGGCCCTGCTGCTGCCGGCGGCGGCGCGCGCCGACGATGCCTTTGCGATCCGTGCCACCTCGGAGCTGCGCCTCGCCTATATCCGCACCGGCGCCGGCGATGTCGATGCCGAGAGCCGCGACGGCCTCGCCGGCCTCAACCAGATACTGAACCGCCGCACCGCCGTCGAGACGGCCGCACCGCTCGCGGTCGATGTCGAAACCGACGAGCTGATTTTCTTTCCGCTGCTCTACTGGCCGGTGACCGGCCAGCAGGCGGCCCCGTCGCCGCAGGCGGTGGAGCGCATCAACCGCTACATCGAGACCGGCGGCACCATCCTGTTCGACACGCGCGACGCCGGCACCAGCACACCCGGCGCCTTCGGCACGACGGCGCAGTCGGGGGCGCGGCTCAAAACCCTGGTCGCCGGGGTCAAAGTCCCGCCGCTGATCCCGGTGCCGCCCGACCACGTGCTGACCAAGTCGTTCTACCTGCTGCACGAATTTCCGGGCCGCTGGAACAGCGGCCAGGTCTGGGTCGAGCCGGCCGAGGACCGGGTCAATGACGGAGTATCGACCGTCATCGTCGGCGCCAACGATTGGGCCGGCGCCTGGGCGATCGATGCCGACGGCCGCCCCGAATACCCGGTCGTGCCCGGTGGCGAGCAGCAGCGCGAGATGGCGATGCGCTTTGGCGTCAACCTGGTGATGTACGTACTGACCGGCAACTACAAGAGCGACCAGGTGCACGTACCGGCGATCCTGGAGCGGCTCGGGCAATGACCCCCGGCGCCTACACGATCGCGTTCGGCCCCATGGTGCCGTGGCTGTGGCTCGCGGTCCTCGCCGGCGCCGCGCTGCTGGTGCTCGCTCTCGGTGGATGGCGGCGCGCGCGCGGCCTCTATTGGCGCGCCGCCGCCATTGCACTGCTGCTGGCGATCCTCGCCAACCCGGCGCTGGTCGAGGAGAAGCGCACGCCGCAGCGCGACGTGGCTGTGCTCCTGCTCGACGAATCGCCGAGCCAGCAGATCGGCGACCGCGCCGCGGCCAGCGAGCAGGCGCTGGCCGCGCTCGGCGCGCAGCTCGAACGTGAGCCCGACCTCGATATCCGCACCGTGCACGCCGGCAAGCCGCAGCCCGGCGCCGGCGACGACGGCACGCGGCTGTTCGCCGCGCTCAATCATGCGTTGGCCGATGTGCCGCGCCAGCGTCTCGCCGGTGTGGTGATGGTGACCGACGGTCAGGTCCACGACGTGCCCGCCGGCGACGCGAGAAGCGCGGCCGAGCAGCTCGGCGCGCCGCTGCACGTGCTGCTTTCGGGTCGCCGCGACGAGGGCGACCGCCGCCTTGTGGTCGCGCAGGCGCCGAGTTTTGGTATCGTCGGCAAGGATGCGCCGCTGACCGTGCGGGTCGAGGACCTGCCGGCTGCCACCGGCCGGGTGACGCCTGACGCCAGGCTCAGCTGGAGCAAGGACGGCGGCGCCGCGCATGTCCAGCTCGTCCCGGTGGGGCGCGACGTGCCGCTGTCGATCCCGATCGACCATGGCGGCCCCAACGTTGTCGAACTGCAGGTCGATGCGGGGCCGCAGGAATTGACTCTGGTCAACAACCGGGCCGCCGTGGTGATCAGCGGCGTGCGCGACCGGCTCAAGGTGCTGCTCGTGTCGGGCGAGCCGCATGCCGGCGAGCGGGTGTGGCGCAACATCCTCAAATCCGACCCGTCGGTCGATCTCGTCCATTTCACGATCCTGCGTCCGCCCGAAAAACAGGACGGCACGCCGATCCGCGAATTGTCGCTGATCGCGTTTCCGATCCGCGAGCTGTTCGACGTCCGGCTCGACGATTTCGACCTCATCATCTTCGACCGCTACAGCCGGCGCGGCGTGATCCCGCAGGCTTATATCCAGAACGTCGTCGATTATGTCCGCAAAGGCGGTGCGTTTCTTGAGGCCACCGGCCCCAGCTTCGGCACCCCGATGAGCCTCTTCCGCACCCCGCTTGGCGAAATCCTGCCGACCGAGCCGACCGGCAATGTCGAGGAGGAAGGCTTCAAGCCCGAGTTGACCGACCTCGGCTGGCGGCATCCGGTGACCGCCGATCTGCCGGGCGCCGGCAAGCCGGGTGCCGTGCCCACCTGGGGGCGCTGGTTCCGCCAGGTCGATGCGCGCGTCCATCAGGGCACGACCTTGATGACCGGCGATCGCGGCGAACCGCTGCTGGTGCTCGACCGCGCCGGCAAGGGGCGTGTGGCGCAGCTCCTGTCGGACCAGGTGTGGCTTTGGGCGCGCGGTTTCGAGGGCGGCGGCCCGCAGGCTGAATTGCTGCGCCGCCTCGCCTACTGGCTGATGAAGGAGCCCGACCTCGAGGAAAACGATCTGCGCGCCGCCGTCGAGGGCGATCGGCTGGTCGTCACCCGGCAGTC
The DNA here is from genome assembly GCA_019241915.1 of Alphaproteobacteria bacterium. Classification (GTDB taxonomy): domain Bacteria; phylum Pseudomonadota; class Alphaproteobacteria; order ATCC43930; family CGMCC-115725; genus DATARH01. The sequence continues at coordinate 539 of JAFAWI010000568.1, read as the reverse complement.
GCTCGACGCGGACGGTCGGCCGGTCACGGTCACCTTCCCCGACGGCAGCACCGGCAGCCTCAACCTCGCACCCGAGCACGGCGGGCGCAGCACCGGGACCATGGCGGTGACGCAAATGGGTCTTTACCGAGTCAGCGACGGCGCGCGCACCGCGCTGGCCGCGGCCGGACCGCTCAACCCGGTCGAATTCGCCGATGTCCGGGCGACCCCGGACAAGCTCGCGCCGCTGGCGGAGGCGACCGGCGGCGGTGTCTTCTGGATCGGCGATGGCGTGCCGGACGTGCGCCGGGTCTCACCGGGTCGGGCCGCCGCCGGGCATGGCTGGCTCGGCCTGCGGCAGAACCGGGACTATGTTGTCGCCGGCTTCAGCGAAACGCCATTGCTCCCGGCGATGGCCGCGCTGCTGCTGGCGGTTGGCGCGCTGATCGGCGCGTGGCGCCGCGAAGGCCGGTGACGTTCGCTCCGCCCGCCGCGTTTCCTCCCTCTCCGGCCGATGGAGCGGGGAGCGCCGGCCGCCGGATAGCCGCACGCCGGGGCGG
>JAFAWI010000280.1 GCA_019241915.1 Alphaproteobacteria bacterium | reverse complement strand
GCCGCGCCGAAGCCGGCGACGAGATTGTCCTGACCCGGCACGGCCACCCTGTCGTGCAGCTCGTTCCCGTAAAAAAAGCAATCGACCGAACGGCGCGCCGGGCGGTGCTTGAGGAGTTGCGTGCTTCCGCATCGGCAAAAGCAACGCCGGGTCCGTGCGCCGCACGCAGCCAGGACTTCCTTTACGATGACGACGGCATTCCGCGGTGATCGCCGTCGACACCTCCGCGTTGATGGCGATCGCGCTCGATGAGCCGCAGGCCGATGCCTGTATTGCCGCGATCGCGGCCGAAGACGAGATCGTCATTTCTGCCGGGACATTGGCGGAAGCGCTTATTGTCTCTGCGCGGCGAAATGTCGGTAAGCAAATGGCGCATGCGATCGACCGGCTCTCCTCAACGATCGTGCCCGTCACCGAGACCGCCGCACGAGAGCTTGGCGAGATTTACGAGCGCTGGGGAAGAGGTATGCACCCAGCGGCTCTAAATTTCGGCGACTGTTTTGCGTACCAAGTGGCAAAGCAATATCGCTGTCGGCTGCTTTATCTTGGCAACGACTTCGGCAAGACGGACATCGACAGCGTGCTTTGATCCTGGAGCGCGGTGCAGGTCAGCTCGCCAGCACCTTGACCGCCGACGCCCACGCTTCGCGCGTGTGGCGGATGTCGTCTTCGGTGTGGGCGAGCGACACGTAATATTTCTGCTCGCCCTTGAGGATACCGCGCTCGCGTAAGAGGGCGTTGAACCGCCGCGCCATGTCCATATCGCCGCGCAAGGTGCCGGCGTAATCGCGGATCGGGTTGGTGTCGGTCGTGAACACGACCTCGAACAGCGGCGGCTCGCCGATGACCTGTGCCGGAATGCCAGCCTGCTTCAACAGCCCGTCGAGCGTCGCCATCAATTCGCGGCCGGTCGCGAAAATCTGCTCGTAGGCGCCGGGCCGCTTCAAGATGTCGAGCGTCGCCAGCCCCGCGGCCGCGGCAACCGGGTTGCCCGACAAGGTGCCGACCTGCATCAGGAAACCGTCGTCGCCGACCTTGCCCTTGTCGAAATGCGCCATGATGTCGGTACGGCCGGCAATCGCCGCCAGCGGGAAACCGCCGCCGATCACCTTGCCCAGGGTGCAGAGGTCGGGCACCACGTCGTAGTATTCCTGCGCCCCGCCATAGGCGAGGCGAAACCCGGTCACCACTTCATCGAAGATCAAGAGGACATCGTTCTCGGCGGTCAGCTTGCGCAGCGCCGCGAGAAACCCCGGCGCGGGCGGGATGATGCGCTGAAACGGTTCGAGGATCACCGCAGCCAGCTCGTCGCGATGCTCGCGGACAATCCCCGCCACCGCGTCGATATTGTTGAACGGCGCGATCAGCATCTCGTCGCGCAACGAGCGCGGGATGCCGGCGGAATCGGGAATGGCGGCCGGAAAATTCGCGGAGCGCTTGGGCGCCAGGCTCATCAGCGAATAGTCGCTCATCCCATGATAGCCGCCCTCGAATTTGAGGATCTTGTCGCGCCTGGTGAAGGCGCGGGCGACGCGCATTGCGTAGAGGTCGGCCTCCGACCCAGTGGACACAAAGCGCACCTGCTCGGCGCATGGCGACGCCCCCACGATCGCCTCGGCCAGCTCGATGCCCCAGCGGTTGTTGGCAAAAAACGTCGTGCCCTGGGCGATGCGCGCCTGCGCCGCTTCGGTCACTTCCGGGTGCGCATGGCCGACCAGCATCGGCCCCGAGCCGAGCAGGAAGTCGACGTATTCCTTGCCATCCTCGTCCCACACGCGGCCGCCGCGACCCTCGCGGATCACCACGTCGCCGGCCATGTTGCCGAACGTGCCGCCCGGCAGCACCCGCCTGGCGGTATCGATCAGCCCGTCCTGAAGCGAGCCGTCCGGTGACCTCATGAGAGCGTTCTCCTTTTAACTCGGTGTCGGTGCGCCGGGGTGCAGCAGCCCGGCTTGGCGCAAATCGCTCCATAGCGCGGCCGGGATCGGGTGGCGCAGCAGGCTGAGATTCTGGCGGAACTCATCGGCGTTGCGCGGGCCGGGGATGATCGCGGCGACCGCCGGGTGCGCCAGCGGGAATTGCAGCGCCGCCGCGGGGAGCGGCACGTTGTGGCTGTCGCAGATCGCCGCGATCTGTTTGACGCGCGCCACCACCTCGGGCGGCGCCGGATTATAGTTCCAGGTGTCGCGGCCGGCGAGGATGCCCGAATTAAGCGGGCCGCCGACGACAATCGAAGTGCCGGCGGCAACGCATTTGGGCAGCAGATCGTCGAGTGGGGCCTGTTCGAGCAGCGTGTAGCGGCCGGCCAGCAGGAAGGCGTCCCACTGGCCCCATTCCATCGCTTCGAGCAACACCTCGCGCTCGTTGACGCCGATGCCGAATGCGGAGATCGCGCCCGACGCGCGCAGGTTCTCGAGCGCGCGGTACCCGCTGTCGCGCAGCGCCTTCATGTGCGGCGGATGGCCCTCGGGCCCGTGCTGGTAGACGCCGATATCGTGCACGTAGAGGATGTCGATCTTGGCGAGGCCCAGCCGCTGAAAGCTGTCCTCGAACGAACGCATGATCGCGTCATACGAGTAATCGTAGACCGGATCGAACGGCAGCGGATGGATGCGCCCGTCGGCATGCAACCCGGTCGGGTTGGGCTTGAGCAGCCGGCCGACCTTGGTCGACAGCACCCATTCGCCGCGCGGACGGTCGCGCATCGCGTCGCCGACCGCCCGCTCGGCCTGGCCGACCCCGTAAAACGGCGCGGTATCGACATAACGCACCCCGGCGTCCCAGGCCGCTGCGACGATGTCCTCGGCCGCCTGCCGCGCCACGCCGATGCGGCTTCCACCCAGCGTCGCGCAGCCGAGCCCCAGCTCGGTCACCCGCAGCCCGCTGCGGCCGATCTGCCGCGTCGCAAATTCGGCCATCGCTATTCCTCGCTGATCTTCTGCCAGGTCAGCTCGCGGTGTTCCTGCTGCCCTCCCTTGTCGCGCGGCGGCGGGATCAGCACCACCAACTCCCCCTCGATGCGCACGCCGCGAACCTGGTCGCTGCCGAGGCGGCTCGGGTCGGACGCGGCGTCGACCCGCGTCACCAGCCGCGAGCCGTCGAACGTGTAGGTGCCGCAATAGGAATTGTAGTCGCGTGTCTCGCCCGGCGGCAGCTCCTGGCGCCCGTCGCAGACCACCGACTGCATCCGCCCCTCGGCCGTGAAGACGACGCGGCCGATGCCCTTGCCGCCATACGGCGCGGGCAATGGCCTGCCGTCGGCGTCGCGAGCCGTGGCGCGCAGCAGCTTCCAAGTCCCAACCAACGAAACCATCGCGCGGCTTCCTGTCGTTTGCCCGGCAGAGCGCGTATGGTGCGCCTTCGCTGCGGGCCGCTCAAGCCGGAGCCGGGAATGGAGATGATCGAGCCGCTCGCCGACGTCGCCCGCCGCGTCGCCGGCGACGGGTTTGCCTTTGTTGCGGCGAGCGACATGCGCGCGGTCTTGCAGCAAGCCGGTTTGCGCGACTGGGACACCTTCGCGCAGAGCTGGAACGATTTGGGGGTCGACACCTATATGGCCGATGGCGGGCGCTACCGGCGGCGCCGCTTTGCGGTGTTCCGCGCCACCGCCGAGGACATCGCCCGTAAGCCGCACCAGCCGCATTACCAGAGCCGCGACTATAATCCGCTCAACGGCGACGTCGAGCGCTGGTTCGAGCCGGTGACGCACGCGATCGGCGCGCACCCGTCGCTGCGCGCGATTCTCGATACCTGCTACCGGCTGTTCCACGGCTTGACCCCAGCGAAGACGCGGCCGGCGAGCTGGCATGTCGAAATCCACCAGTTCCGCATCGAGGCCAACGCAACCGAGGCCGGCCAGCCGACCCCGGAGGGCATGCACCGCGACGGCGTCGATTGGGTGCTCGTGCTGCTGGTCGAGCGCGTCAATATCGAGCGCGGCGAGACGACGATCGCCGACCAGCGCCGCCACCCGCTGGGCAGCTTCACCCTGGCCGACCCGCTCGACGCCGCGGTCACCGACGACAACCGCGTCTACCACGGCGTCACCCCGGTGACCCCGCTCGATCGCGGCCGCCCCGGCCACCGTGACGTGCTGGTCGTCACCTTCCGTCGCGAATGACCGCGCTTACCGGCGTACCTTAGCGAGCGCCGCCACGTTGTCGTTACTCGTTCAGCAGAATGTCGAGCATCTGGCCGGTGCGGGTGAGAAACTGGCGCGTCACCCGGTAATGCTCGGTCTCGCGGTAGGGAACGAGGCTCGGCGCGCCGTCGTCGAGCAGATAGATCGCCGCCTGCGGGTACGCCATCAAGATCGGCGAGTGCGTCGCGATAATGAACTGCGATCCGCCCTGCACCAGCTCGTGCAGCCGCGACAGAAACGCCAGCTGACGCGAGGGCGACAGTGCCGCTTCCGGCTCGTCGAACACGTAGAAGCCGGGGCCGCGCAGGCGATTGAGGAACAGCGCGAAAAACGACTCGCCGTGCGACTGCTCGTGCAACGACCGGCCGCCATAGGCATTGATGATTGGCGGCGTCAGTGCAGGCTCTTCGTCCAGCTTCTCGATCTGGGTGGCCACATTGAAATAGCTCTCGGCGCGCAAAAAATAGCTGTCGCGGGCGCGGCGGAGTGCGCGGGCGAGCCGCAGATAGTCCTTCAGCGGCGAATGCGAGGCGCGCGTCGAAAAGTTGAAATGGCGGCTGCCACCCTCGGGGTTGAGGCCCATCCCGGCAGCGATCGCCTCGACAAGTGTCGATTTCCCGGAACCGTTCTCGCCGACAAAGAACGTCACGGGCTGCTCGAAATCGAGCGCTTCAAAATCGCGGATCGCTGGGATGTCGAACGGGTACTCCCGAAACGACGGCACCCTGTCGCGGAGCAGGGTCGCGCGGACCAAAAAGTTGCTCGAACGAAAGGCCGGCGCGGGCGCCATCGCATCACCTATGGCGCTACCGTCACCCCGGCTTCGGCGAGCGCGGCGATCTCGGCGTCCGAATAACCGGCCTCGGCCAGCACAGCGTGGCTGTGCTCGCCGAGCGCGGCGACCCACGGCTCAGCGGCGGCGCGCGACCCGCTGAGCCGGAACGGCGGGTTGAGCGCGAGAAACGCGCCGCCTTTGTCATGGATCTCTGCCAGCGACCGGCGGTGGGCGAGCTGCGGATCCCGCATCGCCTCTTCGACCGTGCGGTAGGGCGACGACGGCACGCCGTGGCGGTCGAACGCCGCCTGCACCTCGGTGCTCGGCAAGCGGCTCGACCATTCCTCCAACTCTTCCATCAGCCGGCCCCAATTGAGTCGGCGATCCTGGTACTTGGCGAAGCGTGGGTCCGTCAGCCAGTCCTCGCGGCCGGCGGCCGCCGCCATGTTCTGAAAGGTCCGCTCGCTGGCGACCGAGAGCTGGACGTAGCCGTCCTTGGTCGCGATCGGCCCGAAAATCGGCCGGGGCGGCAGCGGCACGTCAAACTGCGAGTTCTGCAATTCGCCCAAGGTCAGCGACAGCATGCTCTCGAGCATCGAGCAGTCGATCATCTGCCCCTGCCCGGTCGCCTGGCGCTGGTGCAAGGCCGCCATCGCCGCGCCGAACGCATAGGTGCCGCTCAGCACGTCGGCGATGAAGATGCCGCAATAATCCGGCCGGCGGGGTTCGAGCTGGTGCGCGATCTGCGCCAGATCGTAGCCCGACGCCGCATGGATCACCGGCGCATAGGCCGGCCGCCCCGCCGACGGCCCGCTCTGACCGTAGCCCGAGATCGCGCAGTAGATCAGCGCCGGGTTGACCGCGGCGAGCTTTGGGTAGTCGAGGCCAAACCGCGCCATCACTCCAGGCCGGAAATTCTCAACGACGATGTCGGCCTGCTTGACCAGCCGGTGGACGACCCTCACCGCCTCCGGCTGCTTGAGGTCGAGCACGAGGCTCTTCTTCCCGGTGTTAAGTTGGCCGAACGAGGTGCTGGCGCCGTTCCGCAGCGGTAGCCGCGAGCGCATCATGTCGCCTTCCGGCGCCTCGATCTTGATCACCTCGGCACCGAGATCGGCCATCAGCCGCGTGCAATGCGGCCCGGCGATCGTCGTCGTGAAATCGAGCACGCGGACCCCGTCCAGCGCGTTCATTTCGGCAGTCTCCCCGTCCAAGCCCGCGGCCAGTCGATTGCGACAGGCGTACCTATGTCAAGGAGGTGCCGCTTCGCGTCGCGACGAATGCGGTTGTCGTGCTCGTCGAAAAACGCGAACAATCAGAAAAAGCCGCGTCAAACGGGAGGTGGAACTGATGATGCGCGCGTATGCGGCGACCGTAACCATCGGCATGGCGATCGCAACCGCCGCCGCAGCGCCGCAGGATACGACGACCCTCCCGGACGTCACGGTAACGGCGCCGGCCAACATCCCGCCCGACGCCAACTCGTATACCGCGGGCGGCAACCCCTATTTCGGCAAGACGCGGGTCGATGAAGCGAGCTGGCCGTCGATCCCATGCGCGTCGTCGCGCGTCGCCGCGGGCGTCACAGGAGATTGCCGGCGCGGACCCACGGTCATCAATTTCGAGCACGGCGACGCGCAAGGAACGCGTGCGCTCTCGAACTGCCAGATCGCGCACGACCTGGTGATCAGCAGTGTCGCCGGCGTTCCGTTCGAGGCCGACAGCCTGGTGTTCGACCCGTATTACGTCAGCGCGCTCGGCCACCAGCGCCAGGATTGCTATGTCGAGGCGCGCCCGGCGACGCTGCAGGCGCAGCTCGTCGACATGAACCACGTGACGCGGCAAGCGACGCAATGGGGGCCGATGCAGCAAAACGGCGACCTCACGACGATGGAGTTCGCGGTCGGGCCGGACCATTGCGTCGCGTTCGAGAAGCGCGGCCCACGCTGGGGCGGCGGCTACATCTATCTCGTTCACGCCGCGACCTGCCGGAAGGACGGGCGTCCGGTCGACCCATCCAACATAGCCGCGGTCCTCGGCGCGCTGCACATCGAGCAGCGCGACCCGACCGGTAATCTACATCAGTAGGCCGGTGTCGCGACGCAGCGCCTGCAGAACGAGACCAGATGGAAATCCGCCACACCGTGCACGGCCGCCACGTCGCGGTCCTGACCATCGACAACGAGCCCAAGCGCAACGCGATGAGCCGGGCGATGATGGCCGATCTCGCCGCCCTGTGGGACCGGCTCGATGCCGACACGGTCTGCCGTGCGGTGGTGCTGACCGGCGCCGGCGACAAAGGTTTTTGCGCGGGCGCCGATATCGGTGGCGACCTCAGCGCCAGCGCCGAGACCGCGCGCACGGTCAACCGGGCGCTGCTCAAGGACGTCGCGTTCACCAAACCGATCGTCGCCGCGGTCAACGGCGACTGCGCCGGTGGCGGAGTCGAGCTGCTGCTGTCGACCGATATCCGCGGCGCCGACCCGGCGGCGCGTTTCGGCCTCCCCGAGGTGCGCTACGCGATCTACCCGTTTGGCGGCGCGACCGTAAAGCTGATCCGGCAGATCGGCCACGTCCACGCGATGGATCTGCTGCTCACCGGGCGGCTCGTCGAGGCCGCGTTCGCCGAGAAGATCGGCCTCGTCAACCTCGTGGTCGAGCCGGGTAAGGTTCTCGATTGGGCAATCGGCGTCGCCGAGACCATCGCCCGCAACAGCCCTGCCGCGGTGCAGGCGGTCAAGCAGCAGATCGCCACCGGCATCGCCGACCACGTCCGCGCCCGCGAGTCGCTGGAGCAACAACTAGGCGACCGGGTGCGCGCCAGCGCCGACTTCGCAGAGGGCGTTTCCGCGTTCCGAGAAAAGCGCCGCCCGCATTACCCGTAGGGGTTGGCATGCGCCCGGAGGTGAGGCTTCTTTGGCCAGGGCCGAGGTGACGGCACGCGCGACGGCGCCGCTTCCTTCAGCATCCGCCCGACCGCCAGGGCGTGCGCTCCAGAGCTGGGGAACCTTGCCGCGGTCGGGTCGGGAGGACACCAAAGGCCGGCACGTCCTTCGAAGTGCCGGAGGGACCTGCCTTCAGAGGGAGACTGATTGAGCGGGAGGGCAATAGGCTAAGAAAAGAACTCCCGCAATGCCGCGCAAACCTCATCCGGCTTTTCTTCCGGGATGAAATGGCCGCTGTCGATCGCGTGCCCGCGCACGTCCGTGGCGTGGTCGCGCCACACCCGGAGCATGTCATAACCGGCGCCCTGGCCCGAATGCGCACCCCACAGGATCAGCATCGGCACCGCGACCTTCTGCGCCAGGTCGGCGCGGTCATGGATGAGGTCGATCGAGGCGCCGGCGCGGTACTCGTCGCAGGTCGCGCGGATCGTCTCGAGGTTCTTGAAGCAGCGCAAATATTCGGCAAACGCCGCCGGCTCGATTGCGCCCGCGTCGCGCAGCAGGCTGCCGAACATGTGGCGCAGGAAGAATTCCGGGTCGCCGCCGATCATGTGCTCGGGCAGGCCGCGGCCCTGGATCAGAAAAAACCAGTGCCAGCTGCCCGTCGCAGCCTTCTGGTCGATCGTCTCGAAGCGATAGAGCGTCGGCACGATGTCGAGCGAGGCGGCGCGGGTGATCTTGTCGCCGTGGTCGCGCAGCAACCGATGGGTGACCCGCGCACCGCGATCGTGACCGGCGACCGCAAACCGCTCGAAGCCGAGCGCCGCCATCGTCTCGACCTGGTCCTGCGCCAGCGCCCGCTTGGAGTAATGAGCGTAATCGTCGCCGGCGGGCGGCTTCGAACTGTCGCCGTAGCCGCGCAAATCGGGCGCGACGACAGTGAAGCGATCGGCCAGACGCGGCGCCACCTTGCGCCACATTGCATGCGTCTGCGGGTACCCGTGCAGCAGCAACAGCGGCGGGCCGCTGCCGCCCACGACGAGATTGATCGTGGCGCCTGCAGTCTGCACTTGCCGCTGTGCAAAGCCGGGAAAGAAGTCGGTCATCTGTCGCCTCCTTGCGCCGCAGGAACCCGTCTGCGCCGCTTGGGAGAGAGGGAGGGGCCCGTTGCGCAGCAACGGAGGATGAGGTGGGCGTGCGCTGACGCTTCCCCACCTCACCCCGGCCCTGTGTCTCCCCGGAGAGGGTGGAAAACAGGTCTGGCGCCTAGGCCTCCGGCGGGCCTTTCAGCTCCACGGTGTTGCCGTCGGGATCGGTGATATAGACCGACGAGCCGTAGCCCTCGGCGCCGTAGCGGCGGCCCACTTCGCCGGCGTCGATGTCGTATTTGGCGAGGTGCGCGGTCAGCGCCGGCGCATCCATTTTGGCGATGCGCACCGCGAAATGATCCATGTTCCGGCCGCCCATCGACACGCCCGGCGCCTCGCCCGGTTCGCAGGGCACCAGGTCGATCATGGAAGCGCCGGCGCGCATCTGCACGAGGCGCGGCGTTTCCAGTTCGCGCTCGACCGGGCAGCCGAGGACGTCGCCGTAGAACCGGATCGCGCGCTCCAGGCTGGCGACCCGCAACACGACATGGTCGAGCCCGGTCACGGTGAGCGCCGGGTTTACCGCCTGGCTCAAAATCTTCACGTCGTCCGGCATGGCTCGCTCCTCCTGCTGGTTCGCGCTATTGCTCCGGCTCGTTCCGCTTCTTGCGCGGATGCGCGGCACGGTAGGCGGCAACCTCATCGCCGGTCAGCACGCCGTCGTGGTTGGCGTCCATCGCGTCGAAGCGTTTGGCGGCGCGCTTTTCGGCAGCCTCTTTGGCCTTGGCGATGTAGTCGTCACGCGCGATGCCGACCGCCGCGCTGCCGTTGGGCGCTGCCGACGGCGCGGAACCTTGCGCCAGCGCCGCGCCCGCGCTCAGCCCCAACAGGATCCCGATTGCGACTGTTCGCACGCGCTCTTGCCTCCTGCACAAAGCGTAGCGAAGCGGCCCCGGCGCGGCAACTTTCCGCTGTAGCGTCGGTGCGGAGGCGCTAAGGTCTCGAATTCAGCCTCTCGGGGAGCCTTCGCATGCCAGCCATCCGCATCGGCGAATTCGCCGTCGACCGCATCGCCGATTACGAAGGCCCGTTCTTCGCACCGGCCGATTTCTTTCCCGATTTCGACCCCGCGGTGGTGAGCGAGAATGCCGAGCTGCTCGGCCCGCGGCTGATCGAACCCGGCACCGGCAAGCTGATGTTCAGCTTTCACAGCTTTGTCGTGCGCACAGGCCGCCACACGATCCTGATCGATTCCTGCATCGGCAATGACAAAGACCGCCCGAGCCGGCCGCAATTCCACCGCATGCGCGGCCCGTTCATCGACGATCTCGCCCGCCTCGGCATCCGCCCTGAGGAAGTCGATTACGTGATGTGCACGCATCTGCATTGGGACCATGTCGGGTGGAACACGCGGCTCCAGAACGGAAGCTGGGTCCCGACCTTTCCCAATGCGAAATACGTGATGGCAAAGACGGAATACGACCACTGGCAGGACTTTCACGCGAGCGGCGCCGATTCGCCGCACGCGCTGGCGTTCGAGGACAGCATTCTGCCGGTGGTCAAGACCGGGCAGGCGCTGCTGGTCGGCGACGATTACGCGCTCGACGACGGGCTGTGGTTCGAAGCCTACCCCGGTCACACCCCGGGCAACGTCGTGATCCATGCGCGTTCGGGCGGGGCAAGCGGCGTCTTTATCGGCGACGTGCTGCACCACCCGCTGCAATGCATCAAACCCGCCTGGTCGACGATGGCCTGTACCGATCCGGCGCTGTCGCGGGTCAGCCGCACCCGGCTGATCGAGGAGCACGCTGACAGCGGCGCGCTGATTCTGCCGGCGCATTTTCCGGCTCCGACTGTCGGCCACATCCGGCCGCACCAGAGCGCCTTCCGCTTCGATTTCGCTTCGTAGCAGGCCGGGCGGGACAGGAACAATCCGGGCGGCGTCCCGTTGGCAAAGCAGGATGGCCCGATCCGCATCGCTGGTCGGGCCACCCTGTTTTGGTCAATCGTGGAGACGCAGCATGAACCGCACACTCACCGCTGCCGTGGCGCTCGCCGCAGGCCTCGGCATGGCCGGCTTGGCCCAGGCGCAGTCGAGCGCGGGCCCGTCGACAACGCCCAATACGGCCGCCCCGGGGACGCCGAGCACTCAGATGACCCCGCCCAATTCAGGGCAGCAGCCAAATGCGATGCAGAACCCGGGCGCGATGTCGACCCCGAGCGGCTACCGGCCGCAGGCGAACGGGCAGCAGAACCAAGGCCAGTATCCGAACCAGACGCCCACCGCGAGCCAGGCTCAGATGAACCAAGGCCAGGGCCAGTCGCCAAACCAATACCGGCCGCCGAACAACCAGGCGCAGATGAACCAGGATCGGATGAACCAGGGTCAGATGGGCGGGCCGCAAGACCGGTCGGAAGTCCAGCAGGCACAGCAGCAGCTGAAGCAGCAGGGCCTCTATAACGGCGCAGTGGACGGGGTCGTCGGTCCCGAGACCCAGACCGCCCTGATGAAGTTCCAGCACGAACAGGGCCTGCCGGAAACCGCGCAGTTCGATCAGCCGACGATGGACCGGCTGATGGGCGCCAGCCCGACCAGCGCCAGCCCGACCAGCGGCGCGGCCGCCGGCGGGACGCAGCCGATGACCGGCAGCAACCCGTATCGGGGCAACGGCGCGCAGAACCCGACCAGTTCGGCAAACAGCCGTTAAAGCCACAAGCGGCGCGCCCACCCGGGCGCGTCGCCTTCTTATGGCGCGAAGCCGAGGTTGACAAGCGCGGCGGGAAGCTGATCGAACGCATCGAGTATCCGCCGGGCCCCGAGTTCCTCCAGCGGAACCCGGGCATAGCCGTAACTCATCAGCAGTGCGGGGATGCTTGCGGCTCTGGCCGTGGCCGCATCGATCTCGCTGTCGCCGATCAGGGCGGCGCGGCCGGCCTCGCCGCCCAACTCCTCGATCAACAGGGTGAGGTGGCCCGGATCGGGTTTGCGCACCGGATAGCGGTCGCCGCCGGCAATGCCGTCGAACAGGTCGTCGATCTCAAAGCCGCGCAGCACCGAGCGCGTCGCCGCCTGCAATTTGTTGGTGCATACCGCGGTGCGGTAACCCTGCGCACGCAGCGCACGCAGTGTCTCGCGGACGCCCGGATAGAGCCGGCTGTAGCGTGTCGCGTTGGCTTCGTAGAGCGCGATGTAATGGGGCAATGCCGCCCGCGCCTCGGCCTCGCTGCCGCCGCAGGCGGCAAAGCCGCGCAGCACGAGCGGCACGACGCCATCGCCGACCATCGGCCGCACCGCGTCGCGCGACAGCGGGCCGTAGCCATGCTCGCGTAAGACCAGATTAAGCACCTCGCACAAATCTGGGACACTGTCGACCAACGTGCCGTCGAGGTCGAACAGCAAAAGGAACTTCGTCATCGCGATCGAGTTTGCGCAGGCGCGTTCATATTCCGCAACAATCTGTGTGTTGGCAGCGGGGTAGGCTCGTGCAACCTTGCCGCGTGTCGCAACGGAGCAGCTGCGGGCCGCCGCTAATGACCTCGTCCCCCTCCGGCACCTTCGCCGCCATCGTGCTTGCCGCGGGCGAGGGCAGCCGGATGCAATCCACGCTGCCGAAAGCGCTGCACGAGGTTGCGGGCCGGCCGATGGTGCGACATGTGCTGGCCGCGCTCGAAGCGCTGGGGCCGGCCGCGACGGTGGTCGTGCTCGGGCAGAACCGGGAAGCGGCCGCCGCCGCTGTCGCGCCGGCATCGGTTGCGATCCAGCACCCGCCGCGCGGCACCGGCGATGCGGTGCGCGCGGCGCGCGCAGCGCTGCAGGATGCGATTCCCAGGGTCACCGACGTCGTCGTGCTGTACGGCGACACGCCGCTGCTGCAAACCGCGACGATTGCGCAGCTGCTCGCGGCGCGCCGCGAATCCGGCACGGCTGCCGTCGCGGTTGCCGGGATGCGGCCGGTCGACCCCACCCCGTACGGCCGGGTGGTCCTCGCGGCGTGCGGAGAGGTCGAGCGCATTGTCGAGGCTCGCGACGCGTCGCCCGAAGAGGCTGCCATCACCTTGTGCAACGGCGGCATCATGGCGGTCGCCGCGGAGCACCTGTTCGATCTCGTCGACCGCATCGGCGACAACAACGCGAAGCGCGAGTTCTACCTGACCGACATCGTCGCGATCGCGCGCGGCCGCGGCCTCGCGGTCACCCATGTCGAGCTGCCGGCGGAGGAGGTGCTGGGCGTCAACACCCGCGCCGAGCTGGCCCAGGCCGAAGCGCTGATGCAAGAGCGGCTGCGCGCCCGGGCAATGGCCGAAGGCGCAACCTTGATCGCACCGGAGACGGTGTTCCTGTCGGCCGACACGCGGCTCGGCCGCGATGTGGTGGTTGAGCCCAACGTGGTTTTCGGCCCCGGGGTCGGCGTCGCCGACGGCGCGCGCATCCGCTCGTTCTCGCACCTCGACGGCGCCGCTGTCGGCGAGGGCGCGATCGTCGGCCCGTACGCCCGGCTGCGCCCCGGCGCGGTGCTGGAGCGCGAGGTGCATGTCGGCAATTTCGTCGAGGTCAAGGCGAGCCGGCTCGGCGCCGGCGCCAAGGCCAATCACCTCTCCTATCTCGGCGACAGCGACATCGGCGGCGGCACCAATATCGGCGCCGGCACGATTACCTGCAATTATGACGGGTTCGGCAAGCACCGCACCGTGATCGGCGGGAATGCGTTCATCGGCTCCAACACCGCGCTGGTCGCGCCGGTGAGCATCGGTGATGGCGCAGTGGTGGGCGCTGGTTCCGTAATCACGAAGGATGTCGAAGCGGACAGCCTGGCCGTCGAGCGCAGCGAGCAGAAGGGCATCGCCGGCTGGGCAAAGCGCTTCCGCGAACGGATGACCCGGAAGGCGGCCGAATAAGATGTGCGGAATCGTCGGGATTGTCGGCAAGACCGAAGTCGCACAGCGGCTGT
>JAFAWI010000258.1 GCA_019241915.1 Alphaproteobacteria bacterium | reverse complement strand
TGCCGATCTCGCCGCCGCGCACTTCGCGCATTTGCGAGTCCGACAACTTCATCAGGTCGCGTCCGGCAAAGATCACCTCGCCACCGACGACGCGTCCCGGAGGGCTCGGGATCAGCCGCAGGATCGACAGCGCGCCGACCGACTTGCCCGAGCCGCTTTCGCCGACCACGGCGACGGTTTCCCCGGGATCGACGCTATAGGAGACGCCGTCGACCGCACGCACCACGCCGACGCCGGTGCGGAATTCGGTGCGCAGGTTGCGGACTTCCAGCAAGGGGGGCAAAGGCGGCGTCGCTCCCAAAACTTACGCGAGGCTGACAAGCTTTTCTCGTTGCGCCGTTGGTAGCGGCGCGGCGGCGCGGTTGTCAATCGCGGCGCCGTTACATGCGGCGCGCTACAGACCATAGCCCGCCTTTTAGCCAATTTGCCGCAGGCGTGCCCGTGCCGCTCAAACGCCAAACGTGAAGCGGCTTCCGGTATTGGCCAGCACCAGCCGGTCCGGCATCGTCTCGGCAAGCTTCGCGGTGAAAGCGCGCCCGGTGCAGTGCATCGGGATGACCACGTCGGGGTCGAGCGCCTTGAGCTCGGCGATCGCATGGTCGAGATATTCAGGCGGCGCGACACCGAGATGAAAGCCGCCGACGACCGCGTGCAGCTTGCCGACCCCGGCGACCGCCATGGCGGTGCGGATCGCGTTGATGAACCCCGAATGGCTGCACGACGACAGCACAACGAGACCGCGTCCTTCGACGACATAGCAGGTTGCGTGCTCGTCCGGATGGCGGTCGGGTACCAGCCTGCCGCGCCGTTCGTCCTCGGAAAAGTGGTCGGCCGGTGTCGGCTCGACCAGCGTATTGGGCAGCACGCGTTCGAATGAGGTGCGCGCGATGGCGCCCGTGGTGAACGGGCCTTCGAGGGCGTGGGCGCGATCGCAGCACACCGTCTCGACCTGTGCCGCGGCCAGCGCCTGCTCGTCGAGGGCGCCCCACGACCGCGGCTCGCTGTCGCGCGAGCCGAGCCATTTCTCGCGAAAGATCAAATCGCCGCCCGCAAATAGCCGGAGGTCCTGCTTCATCGCCGGCCGATGATGCCGCACAAACCCGACGAGGCCGCCAAAATGGTCGCGGTGGGCATGGCTCAGGATGAGCCCGTCGAGCTTGGCCGCATCGATGCCGAGCAGATCGAAATTGCGCAGCAGGATTTCGGGCGTGTAACCGAAATCGAGCAAATACTGTCCCCTGCCGGCGGTGCTTTGGCTCTCGAGATGAAGCGAGAGACCCCATTCGCCGGCCAGCGTCGACTCCTGCTCGCGGCCGGCGATGCGCGAGACGTGTTCGACCCGACACATTGGGTGCGTTTGCTTTGGCATGAACTGGTCGAAATAGGAGTCGACCACCAGCCGCACCGACAGCGACGCGACCGTTGGCGCGCGAAACGCTTCAGCTCTCGTCAGCGTCATCTCGGTTCCTCGTCCGGCCTGTGGTTTCCGCGATTAGGAACGCAACCGTCGCGGTGTCAATGTCAGCAGTGCGGAGCCTTCTGCGACCCGCGCAACGGTCGCTGACAAGGCCGCACTGCCGCCGTCGATCGCGGCTGAGAAGAATCTTCCGGCGCATCTTGCGCCGCCGGAACCGGCCTTGGCGCGCAGCGTTCCAATCATGCAGCCCATCGGAGGAATGTGTGGCCATGGATCAGGCACAGAAGTTGCGCGACCTCGCCAGCTGGTACCGGGAATTCGCCGAGCGGGCCGAGAATCCGGCGATCTGGGACGCGCGGCTGCGCACCGCCGAAGAACTGGAACGCGAAGCCGGCAACCTTGAGAGCCGGCGCGAGCGGCCGCTGTTGGCAAAGGCGTCGTAGCGCGACGCTTGCCGCCCGGCTCGGGCCGCACCGACCAGCCGCATTTCATCTGATCCCCCGACCGGGCCGGCCATGCCGCCTGGCGGGGGATTTGTTTTGCCAGTTGCCGCCCTATTCGGCCGCTTGGCGCGCCGGCTCGACAAATTGCGACAGATAGCTGCCGCGCTTTTGCAGGTTGGCGCGGTACATCGCTTCGAATTCCGCCTCCGGGAACGAATGGGTCGAAGGCCGCGCCATCAGCGCGTCGCACCACGCCTTGAGCCGCGGGTATTTCTCGATCTCGCCGATCTTCTTGATGCGGTCGAGAAAGACGTAGCGTTGCAGGAACGGCGCATAGGCGGCGTCGACGAGCGAATAATCCTTGCCGTTGAAGAACGGCCCGTTGCCCTGCGTCTCGAGCGCCTTTTCGAGCCGGCCGAACGCCTCGGGGATTTTGGCGATCGCTGCCTCGTAGGCCTCCTTGGTCGCCGCGTAGGCGCAGCCGGTGACCGACGAGGCGAAGGTCGGCACGTAGTCGGTCCAGGCGCGGTTGACCGCGCGCTTGAGCGGGTCGGCCGGATGCAGCCGCGGCTCGACCGTCTCGTCGAGGTACTCGTTGATCGCGTTCGATTCGAACAGCGAGTCCTTGTCGTCGATGCGGATCACCGGGACCTTCTTGTGCGGCGAGATGGCCAGGAACCAGTCGGGCCGGTTGTCGGGGTCGATATGGTGGAACTCGAACGCGACGTTCTTCTCGCGCAGCACGATGGCGGCGCGCTGCACCCACGGGCAGGTCTCGAAGCTGACCAGCATGTATTTCGCCATGGCGGATCCCCTGCGGCTGTTGTGAGGGCTCTCTGGGGTCGCATGATGGCCCGGTTTGACGGCGTCGCCAAGTCTGGCCAGCATGCCGGGACGGGCAGGGGAGTGCGCCATGGCACAGCGGACGGTCGGCATCATCATCAACGGCGCGACCGGGCGCATGGGCGGGATCCACCTCAAGGGCCTCCTCGACATTCG
>JAFAWI010000120.1 GCA_019241915.1 Alphaproteobacteria bacterium | reverse complement strand
CGACACGGCCGATGGACCGAAGATCGAGGAGACGGTGCGGCACGGCCGCGGCACCCCTGGCCGGCCGATGAGCGACCTCGAACTCGACGCCAAAGTCAGCGAATGTGCCGCATTCGGCGCACCCTTTGTCGACGCGCCGGCGCTGATCGCTGCGGTGCGCGACATCGAAACGCTCGGCGACGCCGCCCACATCATGCGGATGACGGCGCCCGCTTAAGTGTCAAATGCAACGTAGCGCAAAGGACGCAAAGCCTTGCAAACGACGTGAAGGTAGACCCACAAAGTGACCCGCGAAGCGCGCAAGCCGAAACCTAATTTTTGGGGGCGCAGCCCCCGAAAACAATCTTTGTGCTCTTCGCGTCTTCTTTGCGTCCTTGGCGAGAAAGCCTTTTTTCGAGGCGTGGATGGCCAATAAGCTCAGAAACACATTCGCGGCGAGCGACCTGGTGACGCTGATGTCGGCTCACAACCCGCTGTCGGCGCGGCTGGCCGAGGAAGCCGGGTTCGACGGCATCTGGGCGAGCGGGTTCGAGCTGTCGGCGGCGTACGGCTTGCCCGATGCCAGCCTCCTCTCGTTCACCCAGCATCTCGACATGACACGCGCAATTGTCCAGCAGACGACGATCCCGATTGTCGCCGACATCGACACCGGCTACGGCAACGCGATCAACGTCCTGCACGTCGTGCGCGCCTACGCCGAGGCCGGCACGGCGGCGGTGGTCATGGAGGACAAGCTGTTCCCCAAGGACACCAGTCTGCTCGCCGGCGGCCGGCAGGAGCTGGTGCGGGTCGAGGAGTTCCAGGGCAAGATCGAGGCCGCGGGCGCGGCGGGCAAGCAGCATGACCTCGTCGTGATCGCCCGCACCGAGGCGTTGATCGCCGATCTCGGCCTCGACGAGGCGCTGAGCCGGGGCGCCGCCTATGCCGAGGCCGGTGCCGACCTGCTGCTGGTGCACTCCAAGCGGAAGACGCCGGACGAGATCGTGGCGTTCTGCGAGCGCTGGGATGGGCGGATCCCGCTCACCATCGTTCCGACGGCCTATCCCGACTTGACCGAGGACAAGGTGCGCGCGCTCGGCAAGATCAGGATCGTGATCTATGCCAACCACGCAATCCGCGCCGCGGCCGGCGCCATGCGCCAGGTGTTCGCGCAGATCAAGCGCGACGGCGGCATCCACCAGATCGACAAACAGATCGCCTCGGTCGAGGACATTTTTGAGCTGCAGCGCGTGCAGGCCATGAAAGCGGTGGAAAAGAAATATTTGCGCTGACCGGCAGCCTATCATCGCTGCGTAGGCAGCTTGAATTCCGCTCAGCGCAAAGCACGGGACCGCAGTTCAGTGGTCGGACGGCTGACGGGTGGACCCGGCCTGCATCGGGATGACGTCGAGTGACGCTCGATTTTCACATGAAGAGCTTTTCGCCCTTCATCCCGTCGTAGAGCGAGGCGACGAATTCGCCGTAGCCGTTGTAGAGCTGCGTCGGCACGCGGTCGTTGGTGCCGAGCACGCGCTCGGTCGCCTGGCTCCAGCGCGGGTGCGGCACCTCGGGGTTCACGTTGGCCCAAAACCCGTATTCGCTCGCCTGCAGCTGTTCCCAATAGGACAGCGGCCGCTTGTCGGTGAACTCGAAGCGGTTGATCGATTTGACCGACTTGAAGCCGTATTTCCACGGCGTCGCGAGGCGCAGCGGCGCCCCGTCCTGCTTCGGGAGCGGCTTGCCGTACATACCGGTCACGAGGAACGACAGCTCGTTGTTGGCCTCGGCGAGAGTCAGACCTTCGACATAGGGCCAAGGGTAGAAGAACTGCTTCTGGCCGGGCGCCATCGCCGGGTCCATGAACGTCGTCATCTTGAGGTACTTGGCCGAGGAGAGCGGCTTCGCCATCGCGACGAAGGCGGCGAGCGGGAACCCGGTCCACGGCACCGCCATCGACCACGCCTCGACGCAGCGATGCCGGTAGAGCCGTTCCTCGAGCGGCATCTGCTTCAGCAGGTCGTCAATATCGACCGTCATCGGCTTCTCGACCATGCCGTCGATCTTGATCGTCCACGGCCGGACTTTGAGCTGCTGCGCGGCCTGCACGACGTCCTTGTCGGTGCCGTACTCGTAGAAATTGTTGTAGGTCGTCGAGTCCTTCTCAGGCGTGATCGCTCGGCCCAGAGTGTATTTCGGGTTCTGCTTCGCCGGGTAGAGGCCGGCCGACGGGTCCGGCGGGTCAGCCGCCCATGCCGCACCGGCGCCGAACAGCGCCGGGGCGAGGATCGGCCCTGCCGCCAGCCCCTGCATCAGCCGGCGGCGATCGAGATAGACCGCCTCGTCGGTCGCCGCGTTTTCGGGAAGCTCCCAGCCCCGCCTGCGTCGTATCAGCATCGCCTACCCCGCCTCTCCGCTGCATGCGGATGTAGCGCCGATACGCGCGGCGCCAAATCACGGATGCGCGACCGGCACGGCCGCGCGACGGAATGGCGCAGCGCTATGTCCGCTCTGCTATTGCGCGGCTTCCTGGGCGCGCGAGGCGATCACCTTCTCGGCCGGCTTTCCGGAGAGCTCCTGCATATGGTCGAACTGGTGCGAGAAGCTGCCGACGCCGAGCGTCAGCGAACGCAGTTCGACGATCAGGTCGTGCAGTTCGCTTTGCGGCAGGTGCGCGCGCACGACGTCCCAATTCGGCCAGTCCTCCTTGCCGTCGAAGCCGAGGATCTGGCCGCGCCGGCCCGAGACCAGCCGCTGCACGCGCGCGGTGAATGCGTTGGGCACCGAAATCTCCACGGCGTCGATCGGCTCCAGCAGGAACGGGTCGCATTTCGGCAACGCTTCCTGGATCGCCTGCCGGCCGCAGGTCTTGAAGGCCATGTCGGAGCTGTCGACCGCGTGGAACTGGCCGGTGATCAGGTTGACCGACACATCGACGACCGGGAAGCCGAGCGGCCCGGTTTTGAGCGCCTCCTCGATACCTTCCTCGACGGCCGGGATGTAGTTGCGCGGGATGGCGCCGCCGACAACGCTGTCCTTGAAGACAAAACCGGTGCCGCGCGGCTCGGCCTTGATCTGCACGGTGATGTCGGCGAACTGGCCGTGACCGCCGGACTGCCGCTTGAAGCGCGAGTGCTGCTCGGCACCCTTGCGGATTGTTTCGCGGTACGGCACCTGCGCCGGATGCCCAACGACGGCCAGGTTGTGACGGTTGCGCAGCCGGTCGATCGCGATCTGGATGTGCACGTCGCCCTGGCCCCACAGCACCATCTCGCGCGTGTCCTGGTTCTGCTCCAGTTGCAGCGCCGGGTCTTCGTCGACCAGCTTGGCGATGGCACCCGACAGCTTGACGTCGTCGCCGCGTTTCTCGGCGTGGACAGCAAGCCCGAACACGGGCTGCGGCTTCTCCGGCACCGGCAGTTGCTCGCCCTTGCCCGACGGGGTCAGCACCGTCCCGGTGGCGATTTCCTCCATCCGGGTGAAGCCGACCACCTCGCCGACGCCGGCCGTATTGACCTTTTCCTGCTGCGCGCCGGTGATGCGGACGATGCCGGCGACGCGCACCCCATTGAGCACGTTGCCTTCGGAGATCGTGCCACGCCACACCCGGCTCAGCGACAGCTTGCCGGTATGCGGCAAGTGGTAGGTCTTGATCACCTGCGCCAACGCCTCGCCGCCAGCCGGGACGCCGAGACGCTCGGCTGCCGCTTGCGGGCCGGGTGTGTCGTGGCGCAGCGCTTTCCACAGCCGCCGCACGCCGTGATCCTGCAGCCCGGCACCGACCAGCACCGGCACGATCTGCGCCGCGCTGACCTCTTTCTTCAAGTGCTCGTAAATCTCTTCCTTTGAGGGCTGGACGTCCTCAAGCAGTTTTTCCAGCAGCTCGTCGTCAAAATCGGCGAGCTTCTCGACGAGGCTGGTCCGCGTATCGGCCTCGGCGTCCCAGAACCCGGAGGGAAGCTGGATCAGGTCGGACGCCTGGCCCGGCTTGTAGCGGTAGGCGCGCTCGGAAACCAGATCGACATAACCCGTGATGTCCTCGCCGTCGCGCAGCGGCACCTGGCGCAGCACCAGCGGGCGCTCCGAATAGGATTGCAGCGCCGCCAGCACATCGCGCACCCGCGCGCCGGCGCTGTCGAGCTTGTTGATAAAAATCATATGCGGGATGTTGTGGCGGTCGAGAAAGCGCAGCAGCGCGCTCACGGTCACCGCGCGCTCGACCTCCGGCTCGCAGACCACGACCGCGACGTCGGCGGCAAGCATCGCCTGCTGCGCCTCGTACGCAAGCTCTACCGAACCCGGACAGTCGAGGATCGTCCATTTGTCACCGAGAAACGTCGCCTCGGCGACGTTCATTTCGGTCGACATCTGCCGCGCCCGCGCCTCCGCCACATGGTCGCCGACGGCGGAACCGTCGCGCACGCTGCCGCGCCGTGAGGTCGTGCCGCTCGAATGCAGCATCGCCTCGAGCAGCGTCGTCTTGCCCGAAAGATACGGGCCGACCAGCACAGCGCAGCGGTGGCCTTTCGCAGCATCGGTCATCAGCGTCTCCGTTTCGTCCCGGAGCGTCGGGCATCGTCTACGGCGCAGCCCGGCGCGTTGTTGCGGGATCGTGACGGGCGGCCAAATCGAAGGCAACCGGAATCTCGCGGCCCGCCGCCGATCGGCGCGGCGCCAAGCCATCGCCGCTTCTCGCGGTCTCTGCGCCGTGCCCCGGCTCGGCAACCGTCGGCTTAGCTTTCAGCGGTCGGTCGCGCATGGGTCGGGCGTTGGCTGCGGCGGGGGCTAGGGCGGGTGTCGGCGCGCGTGACGCCGCCAAAGCGACGCTCGCGGCGGCGAAATTCGGCAACGGCCGCTTCGAGATCGGCGGCCGCGAATTCGGGCCATGGCGTCGCGATAAAGCACAGCTCGGCATAGGCGCTTTCCCACAGCAGGAAGTCGGACAACCGCTGCTCGCCGCCGGTGCGGATCAGCAGATCCACCTCGCCCGCGCCCTCGCCGGCGAGCAGTCGGCCGAAATCCGCCTGCGTCGGTGCAGCGCCGGGGGAACAGCAGGCGGCGGCGCGCACGATCGCCTCCCGCGCCGAATAGTCGATCGCGACCCGCAGATGCAGCCGCTCGCCGCTGGCTGTGCGTCCTTCGGCGGCATCGATCGCCGCGGCAAGGCTGGCGGGGAGCCGGTCGCGTCGGCCGATCGCACTGATGCGAATGCCGCTCGCCGCGAGATTGGGTGTTTCGTCGTCGAGAAAACGGCGAAACAGGCGCATCAGGGCCGCGACTTCGCCGCGCGGCCGGCGCCAGTTGTCGGCAGAAAATGCGTAGAGCGTCAACGTGCCGATGTCGAGCGCCGGCCCCGCCTGCACCACCCGCCGGATCGCCTCGGCGCCGGCCCGGTGGCCGGCGACGCGCGGTAAGCCGCGCCGCGTCGCCCAACGGCCATTGCCGTCCATGATGATGGCGACGTGAAGGCGGACATCTGAGCACAAATTACTTTTCATTACAGAGTTTCGCGATAAAATTTTTTCCCCGCGGCTACGCGGAGGCGACACCGAAGCTGTACGGTGCGCCGGGTTCATGTTTGACCGCTTCGGCAGCGTCCCGGACGATTTGCTCCAGCACCGCCAGGTAATCGAGAAACCGCCGCCGGCCGGCCGGGGTCAGCCGGCAGGTCGTATGAGGGCGATTGGCCTCGTAGCCCTTCTCGATCTCGACCATGCCGGCTTCCTGCAGCACCTGCAGATGGCGGCTCAGATTGCCGTCGGTGACCCCGCACAACCGCTTCAGGTCGCCGAACGCGAGGCCCTTGGGATGCGCGACCAGCGACGTCAGCACCCCCAGCCGCACCTTTTCGTGAATCACCCGGTCGAGGCCGTCATAGGCGAAGCGGCCCTCGCCTGCGGACGCCGGCTCAGTCTTTGCCATCGGCCTCTCCCAGCGCGCTCTGCAGGATCGCGGCGAACAGCAGTTGTCCGACCCCAAACGGCAGGCCCATCGTCCACGGCGAGAGCAGATGGCTGCCGCTGGCGGCGACAATAGAGGCGATGCCGCACAGCAGGTACCACGCCGCAACCAGCGACACCGCGCCGGGCAGCGACCGCGCCGCCGAAAAAATGCCGAGGCTGACGAACATCTGCCACAGCCCCGGCAGCATCCACAGATTGTTCGGCTGGTAGCGCACTAGCACGAGATAGAGCAGCAGCCCGGCGATCCCGGACGGCAGAAACTGTTGGATCGCGTTGTAGATGAGCCCCTCGGCCAGCCGCGAATGCAGGCGCCGCGAGCGCGTTACGGTCTCCGCTCCGACAAGCGCCGCCGCCACGACCGCGGCGCCAATCCACATAGCGAAGTAGACGCCGACCTGCTTCGCCGGTTCGTCGAGCCAATTGGCCTGCGCCGCCGCGAGCAACAGCGCCAGCACACCGGTTGCGGCGATCGTCACCGGCCCGTAGCCGCAAAACGCCGCGTCGCGCGCCAATTGCGCGCGGATCGCGCCGATGTCGGCCAACGCCCGGTCCAGATCGCGCATCATGTTCGCCGCTCAAAAGCTCGCGCAGTTACTTTGCAACACAAAGCATATGTAGATACAAAGCCGATGCAAGCAAATTGTGCTTCTCCCGCGCAGTCGGGCGGTGACGGCCTAGGTCAGGGCGGCGCAGGCGCGCTCGATGCGGCGCATGGCTTCTTTCAGCGTCTCGGTGCCGGTCGCGTAGGAGATGCGAAAATGCGGCGCCAGACCGAACGCGTCTCCATGCACCACGGCGACACCCTCGGCCGCGAGCAGGTATTTGACGAAATCCTCGTCGCTGTTGATCGCCTCGCCGCCCGGGGTCTTCTTGCCCAGCAGACCGGCGCAGGACGGGTAGACGTAAAACGCGCCCTCCGGCAAAGGGCAATAGAGGCCCGGGATCTTGTTGAGCGCCTCGACGACCAGGTCGCGCCGCTGCTTGAACACCGCGGCGTTGGGCGCGATGAAATCCTGCGGCCCGTCGAGCGCCTCGATCGCCGCTGCCTGGCTGATCGACGACGGGTTGGCGGTCGAATTCGACTGGATCGCGCCCATCGCCTTGATCAGCGGCTTCGGCCCGGCGCCGTAGCCGATCCGCCAGCCGGTCATGCAATAGGCTTTGGAGACGCCGTTGACGGTCAGCGTGCGCTCGTAGAGCCGCGGCTCGACCTGGGCGATCGTCTTGTATTGGAAATCGTCGTAGACGAGGTGCTCGTACATGTCGTCGGTCATCACCCAGACCTGCGGGTGTCCGAGCAGCACGTCGGCGACCGCGCGCAGGTCGGCCTCGGTATAGGCCGCGCCGGTCGGGTTCGACGGCGAGTTGAGGATCAGCCATTTGGTCTTGGGCGTGATCGCCGCTTCGAGGTCCTCGGGCCGCAGCTTGAACCCGTAATTCTGCGGGCAGGCGACCGGCACCGGGTTGCCGTCGGCGAGCAGCACCATCTCGGGATACGACACCCAGTACGGCGCCGGGATGATGACCTCGTCGCCGGGCGACAAGGTCGCGACCATCGCGTTGTACAGCACCTGCTTGCCGCCGCTCGACACCGAAACCTGGCCCGGCTCGTAGTCGAGCCCGTTCTCGCGCTTGAACTTGCGGCAGATCGCCTCTTTCAGCTCCATGCGGCCGTCGAACACGGTGTACTTGGTGTCGCCGCGCCGGATCGCGGCGATCCCCGCCTCCTTGATGTTCTCCGGCGTGTCAAAATCGGGCTCGCCCACCGACAGACCGATGATGTCGCGGCCGGCCGCCTTCAGCTCGGTGGCTAGCGCGGTAATGGCCATCGTGGGCGAGGCTTTGACCCGCGCGAGGCGGTCGGCTAGAAGGGCCATGCTGCTGTCTTTCCGGGAAATTACCGACCGATTTTAATGCGCCGCGGCCCGCCTGTGAAGCCGCGGCGCGGCCCGCCGGCGATTTCGGCAACTGGCATCGCGGCGTGGGGTACCCTATGAAAGGGCGATGTTCCCCCCGCCTCTCGCGACGGCTGGTTAGCGCGTGCCGGATCAGCTTTCGCCCCTGACGGAACTTGTCCGCCGCACCGCCGCAGGCGACAAATCGGCCTTCGCCGCGTTGTATCAGGCGACCGCGGCGAAACTTTTTGGCGTCGCGCTCCGAATAAGCGGGCGGAGGGAGATCGCGGAGGAGGTCCTGCAAGAGGCCTTTGTCGCGATCTGGGGGCGAGCGAAGGACTACGATCCGGTGCGCGGTTCGGTGATGACATGGCTCGTCACCATCGTCCGTCACTGCGCGATCGACCAGCTCCGCCACCAGCAAAGCCGTCCCGAGGGCCACAGTGTGCCGGAGGAATTGTTGAGCAACTTCATCGCCATCGGCCGGACGGACATGGGCGTCGAGATGCGCGCGCTGCAGCGCTGTCTCGACGAGCTCGATCCGCAGCCGCGCCAGGCGGTGCTGCTCGCCTATCTCTACGGCCTCACCCGCGACGAGATCGCGGCGCGGCTGGCGGTGCCGGTCGGCACCGTCAAAAGCTCGCTGTGGCGCAGCCTCGAACGGCTGCAGCGTTGCCTCGATTCGTGAAAGACGGGCGATGAGATACGACACGTCGCAACTTTCCGAGCGCCTTGCCGCGGATTACGTGCTCGGCACGATGCCGCGCCGGGCGCGCAGCCGTTTCGAGCGTGTCGTCGCGCGCGACGCGACGCTGGCGGCGCGGGTTGCCGCCTGGGCCGAACGGCTGAAGCCGCTCGACAACGACACCGAGGAGCAGATGCCGCCTGCGCGGGTATGGCGCGCGATCGAACGCCAAATCGGCTTCGCGCACATCCCGGCCGGCCCGCGGCCGTGGTTCGGCGGCGTCACGCTGTGGCGCGGATTCGGCGCCGCGGCCCTCGCTGCCTGCGCGGTGGCGGCAGTCTGTGTCGTCGTCAAGCCGCCGGCGCTGACCAAGCTGGCGGCCGACCTCGCCGACAAGACCGGGCTTGCCGGCTGGAGCGTTGCAGCCCCGCCGCACGCCGGCGATGTCGGGCTGTCGCTGATGGACCTCGGCATCTCGACCCGCGAACGCCCGCGCTGGCTGCGCGCTGCGCTGCTGCTGACCTCCGAAGGCAAGATGGCCATCACGTTGGAGCCGCCGGCACCGCCGCGGTGAGCGCGCGCCGTCGCTGGCGCGGCGGCACCGGCGGGCTTATCTTTTGCGGCATGTACCAGCCGCTCTTTATCGCCGAGCGCCCGCAGGGCGACATCGGCAGGCCGTTCCAGCTCTCCTCCGAGTTCAAGCCGGCGGGCGATCAGCCGCAGGCGATCGACGAATTGTGCGAGGACATCGCGCGCGGCGAGAAGGACCAGGTGCTGCTCGGCGTCACCGGCTCGGGCAAGACGTTTACGATGGCGCATGTCATCGAGCGCACCGGTCGCCCGGCGATCGTGCTGGCGCCGAACAAGACGCTCGCCGCGCAGCTCTACGGTGAGATGAAGAGCTTCTTCCCGGAGAACGCGGTCGAGTACTTCGTCTCGTATTACGACTACTACCAGCCGGAAGCCTACGTTCCGCGCTCCGACACCTATGTCGAGAAGGAATCGTCGCTCAACGAGCAGATCGACCGCATGCGGCATTCGGCGACCCGCGCAATCCTCGAACGGCGCGATGTGGTGGTCGTCGCCTCGGTGTCGTGCATCTATGGTATCGGCTCGGTCGAAACCTATTCGCAGATGACCGAAACAGTGACCGCCGGCGAGCGCATCAACCGCAACCGGCTGCTCGCGCATTTCGTCGAGATGCAGTACCGCCGCAACGACCACAATTTTGTGCGCGGCACATTCCGGGTGCGCGGCGACACAATCGAGATTTTCCCGGCGCATTACGAGGACCGGGCGTGGCGCGTCTCGCTGTTCGGCGACGAAGTCGAAGCGATCCACGAGATCGACCCGCTGACCGGCGAGAAGATCACCGCGCTGCACTCGATCAAGGTCTACGCCAACAGCCATTACGTGACGCCGCGCCCGACCCTGTTGCAGGCGATCGACCAGATCAAACGCGACCTGCGCATCCGGCTCGACGAATTGCATGGCGCCGGCCGGCTGCTCGAAGCCCAACGGCTCGAACAGCGCACGACATTCGATGTCGAGATGATCGAAGCGACCGGCAGCTGCGCCGGGATCGAGAACTATTCGCGCTATTTGACCGGCCGCGCGCCGGGCGAGCCGCCGCCGACCTTCTTCGAATACATGTCGCGCGACGCGCTGGTGATCGTGGACGAGAGCCACGTGACGGTGCCGCAATTGGGCGGCATGTTCGGCGGCGACTGGACGCGCAAGACGACGCTCGCGGAATACGGCTTCCGGCTGCCGTCCTGCACCGACAACCGACCGCTCAAATTCGAGGAATGGGACGCCTATCGCGGGCAGACGATCTTTGTGTCGGCGACACCAGGGCGCTGGGAGATGGAGCGTGCGGGCGGCGTCTTCGTCGAACAGATCGTGCGCCCCACCGGCCTCGTCGACCCGCCCACGATCATCCGGCCGACCGAGAACCAAGTCGACGATCTGATGGCCGAGTGCCGCGACGCCGCCGGCAAAGGCCAGCGCGCGCTGGTGACGACATTGACCAAACGGATGGCCGAGGCCCTCACCGAATACCTGCACGAGGCCGGCCTTCGCGTCCGCTACATGCACTCCGACGTCGATACAATCGAGCGCATCGAGATCATTCGCGATCTGCGGCTTGGCGTGTTCGACATCCTGGTCGGCATCAATTTGTTGCGTGAAGGTCTTGATATTCCCGAATGCGCGTTGGTTGCGGTGCTCGACGCCGACAAGGAAGGCTACCTGCGTTCGCGCACCTCGCTGATCCAGACGATCGGCCGCGCCGCACGGCACATCGACGGCCGCGCGATCCTCTATGCCGACCACATGACCGACAGCCTCAAGGCAGCGATCGACGAGACGGCGCGGCGCCGCGAAAAACAGCAGGCCTATAACGCTGCGCACGGCATAACGCCCGAGAGCGTGCGTCGCGGCATCGCCGATATCCTCGACAGCGTCTATGAGCGCGACCACGTCACCGTCGGATTGGGCGAGAGCGACGCGGC
>JAFAWI010000240.1 GCA_019241915.1 Alphaproteobacteria bacterium | reverse complement strand
CGGCGCGGCGAAAGCGGTTGGCCTGGCGATCGCCGAGCGAGCAAAGGCGGCCGGCATTGGCCGCGTGGTCTTCGACCGCGGCGCCTACATGTTTCATGGCCGGGTCAAGGCCCTGGCCGACGCCGCCCGCGAGGGCGGCCTCGATTTCTAGGGGGACGAAACGATGGCGCGCACACAAGGCGGACCGCCGCGCGGTCCGGGAGGCCAACGCGGCGACGGCGATCGCCGCCGGCGCGACGGCGACCGGCAGGCGCGCGAGCGCGGCGAAGAGAGCGAGTTTGCCGAGAAGCTGGTCAGCATCAACCGCGTCGCCAAGGTCGTGAAGGGCGGCCGCCGCTTTGGCTTCGCCGCGCTGGTCGTGGTCGGTGACCGCAAGGGGCGCGTCGGCTACGGTTCGGGCAAAGCGCGCGAGGTGCCGGAAGCGATCCGCAAGGCGACCGAGCAGGCACGCCGCGGGCTCGTTCGCGTGCCGCTGCGCGAAGGGCGCACGTTGCACCACGACATCGCCGACCGTTACGGCGCCGGCAAGGTCGTCATCCGCGCGGCGAAGCCGGGCACCGGGATCATCGCCGGCGGCCCGATGCGCGCGATCTTTGAGGCGCTCGGCGTGCAGGATGTGGTCGCCAAGTCGGTCGGCAGCTCGAACCCGCACAACATGATCAAGGCGACGTTCCAGGCTTTGACGCACGTCACCAGCCCGCGCGCGGTGGCGGCGCGGCGCGGCAAGAAAATCAACGAAGTGCTCGGCCGGCGCGAGGCCGATGCGAAGGAGCCGGCGTAATGGCTCGCGCCCGCAGCGCGCGCGAGGCCAAGCCGACGGTGACCGTGGTGCAGATCGGCAGCCCGATCGGCCGCCGTTCCGATCAGGAGGCGACGCTGAAAGGCCTCGGCCTCAACAAATTGCACCGCCGGCGCACGCTGGAGGATACGCCGGCGGTGCGCGGCATGATCAATAAAGTCCAGCACCTGGTGGAAGTGGTGGAGTAGCCGAGGCAGCAGACCCGCTGTCTTCCCATCGCCGATGCGATGGGTCTTCCTCCCGCCGGCGGGAGAGGGTGGGTCGCGGCTGCATCTCCAGCGCGATCCGGTGAGGGCTGAAGGCGGCAAAGCAAAGGTCGAGGCGGATGAAGCTCAACGAGATCAGGGATAACCCGGGCGCGCACTACCGCGCGAAGCGATTGGGGCGCGGCATCGGCTCGGGCAAGGGCAAGACCGCCGGCCATGGCGGCAAAGGCCAGCTCGGGCGCTCCGGCGTCGCGATCAACGGGTTCGAAGGCGGTCAAACGCCGCTGCATCGCCGCCTGCCGAAGCGCGGCTTTAACAACAAGATCTTTCAGAAGGACTTCAAGGTCGTGAACCTGGGCCGTCTGCAGCAGGCGCTCGACGGCAAAAAGCTCGCCGCCAAGGGCAAGATCGACGGCAAGGCCCTGGTCGCGGCCGGCGTGCTGCGCCGGCTCGGTGATGGGGTGCGGCTGCTGGCCAAGGGCCAACTCAAGACCGCAATCACAATCGAGGTGATCGGCGCGTCGCAAGCGGCAATCGCGGCGGTTGAAAAGGCCGGCGGCAAGGTGTTGCTGCCGGGCGCGGCGGCCGCGGCGCCCGAGCCCGAAGCGCCCGCCGCGGAGGCCGAGGCGGCAAAGCCGCGCGCCCGGCGCGCCAAACCTCCGGCGGCGGAGCCGGAGACGCCGGCTCAGTAGTCATCGTGGCGCAGGGCGCCGGGCTTCCGGATCGGCGCGCGAGGGCCTATTTTGTGGTTGGCCCCGTGTCGGGGCGGGGAACGGAATAGATGGCGTCAGCCGCCGAGCAGCTTGCCAGCAGCATCAATTTCGGGGCGTTCTCGAAAGCGACCGAGCTCAAGAGCCGCATCTGGTTCACGCTCGGTGCGCTTGTCGCGTACCGCCTCGGCACCTACATCCCGCTCCCCGGCATCGATCCGGCGATTTTGCACGAGATCTTCAAGCACAATTCCGGCGGCATCCTCGACATGTTCGACATGTTCTCGGGCGGTGCGCTCGGCCGCATGTCGATCTTTGCGCTCAACATCATGCCGTACATCTCCTCCTCGATCATCATCCAGCTGCTGACCGCGGTGTCGCCGCAGCTGGAGGCGCTGAAGAAGGAGGGCGAGAGCGGCCGCAAAAAGCTCAACCAATACACGCGGTACGGCACGGTGCTCCTGGCCGCGGTGCAGGCCTACGGCATCGCCGTGGGTCTTGAAGGAATGCGCGCCGGCACGCAATCGGCGGTGATCGACCCCGGCCTGTTCTTCCGGCTGGTGACGATGGTGACGCTGGTCGGCGGCACGGTGTTTCTGATGTGGCTTGGCGAGCAGATCACCGCCCGCGGCATCGGCAACGGCATCTCTCTGATCATCATGTCCGGAATTGTCGCCAACCTGCCGCATGCCCTGGCGCAGTCGCTGACCCTGGTGGCGAGCGGCGACCGCTCGCCGCTTTTCATCGTCATCATCCCGGTGATGTCGATCGCTGTCGTTGCCTTCATCGTCTTTATGGAACGCGCCCAGCGCCGCATCCTCGTGCAATACCCCAAGCGTCAGGTCGGCAACCGCATGTTTGGCGGCGAGGCATCGCATCTGCCGCTCAAGATCAACACCTCCGGCGTCATCCCGCCGATCTTTGCTTCGTCGCTGCTGCTGCTCCCCGCGACCATCTCGACGTTCCAGCAGAACGGCGAGAACTTTGGCTGGCTCGGCACGATTACCGGCTATCTGGCGCATGGCCGGCCGGCCTATATGGTGCTCTACATCGCGCTGATCGTGTTCTTCTGCTTTTTCTATACGGCGATCGTGTTCAACCCGCAGGAGACGGCCGACAATCTGCGCAAGTACGGCGGCTTCATTCCGGGTATCCGGCCGGGCAAGAACACCGCCGACCATCTCGATTACGTGCTGACCCGGCTGACGGTCGTCGGT
>JAFAWI010000053.1 GCA_019241915.1 Alphaproteobacteria bacterium | reverse complement strand
CAATTCGTTGACCGGATTGCGCTTTTTCTCGGTTTGGTTGGCGTCACGGCGCTGCTGGTCGGTGGCATCGGCATCGGCAGCGCGGTCGCGTATTTGGTCGCCGGCAAGACCGCGACGATCGCGACGCTGCGCTCGCTCGGCGCGCCGCGACGCCTGGTATTTCTCGTCTATGCGGCGCAGATCGGCGCGTTGGCGGCCGTGGGGATCGCGGCAGGGTTGGTGCTGGGCGCTTTGGTGCCGCTCGCCGCGGCGCCGTTTGTCGCCAAGTTCTTGCCGGTGCCGTTGCGGCTTGGTCCGCACCTGGTGCCGCTTCTCCTAGCCGGAGCAGCCGGCGCGCTCACGGTTGTGCTGTTTTCGCTGCTGCCGCTGGCAGCGATCGGACGCATCGGCCCCGCCATGCTGTTTCGTGAACTTGTCGCGCCGTCGCCGCGACGGGCGTCGTTGGTGGCGCTGGCCGGGACCGCGGCCGCGGCCGTTGCGCTCGCCGCGCTCGTCATCGGCACCGCGCCCGACCGGGCCGTCGCGGCCTGGTACGTCGCCGGCACTGCCGCCACACTTGCGCTGTTTCGCGGGGTTGGCGCGCTGGTCCTGGCGCTGGCGCGGCGCGTCGGGCGGCCGCGCCGCATGGTGCTGCGGCTTGCGCTCGCCAACCTGCACCGGCCGGGCGCGCCGACGGCGCGCGTGGTGGTGGCGCTGGGGGTCGGGTTGACCGTGCTGGTCGCGGTGGCGCTGGTCCAGGTGAGCCTGCGCGCCGAGATCGAGACGACGGTCGCGGAGGCTGCGCCAGCCTATTTCCTGCTCGACATCCAGCCGAGCCAGGCGGATGGCGTGTCGAGTCTCGCCGCCGCCGTGCCGGGTTCCCGGCTGGCACAGGTGCCGATGCTGCGCGGCCGGATCACCCGGCTGAACGGTGTGGCGGTCGAGGACGCGCAGGTCGCGCCGGAGGCGCGTTGGGCGCTGCGCAGCGACCGCGGGCTCACTTACGCCGCGCAGGTGCCGCCGGGATCGGAGGTGGTCGCCGGCGCATGGTGGCCGGCCGACTATCATGGGCCGCCGTTGATCTCGTTTGACGCCAACTTGGCGCGCGGCATGGGCCTCAAAACCGGCGATACGCTGACGGTCAATGTGCTCGGGCGCGAGGTCACGGCGACGATCGGCAATCTGCGGCGCATCGACTGGACCCGGCTCGGCATCAACTTCGCGATCGTGTTTGCCCCTGGGACCTTGGAGGCGGCGCCGCATACGGTGCTCGCCGCGGCCTGGCTGCCGCCCGACCGCGAGGAGCAGCTGGTCGGGCAAATCGTCGACAAGTACCCGAACGTTTCGGCGATCCCGGTGCGCGAGGCGCTCGACGCGATCGAGCGCGTCATCGCGGCGATCGGCACCGCGATCCGGCTCGCCGCCCTGGTGACGCTGGTGGCCGGGGCGTTGGTGTTGGGCGGCGCGGTGGCTGCCGACTATCGCCGGCGCGTTTATGACGCCGTCGTGCTCAAGGTGTTGGGGGCGCGGCGCCGCACCGTCGCCGCGGCGTTCCTCGTCGAATA
Organism: Alphaproteobacteria bacterium; assembly: GCA_019241915.1. GTDB lineage: Bacteria > Pseudomonadota > Alphaproteobacteria > ATCC43930 > CGMCC-115725 > DATARH01. Next base: position 8,796 of record JAFAWI010000053.1, on the reverse strand, counting down.
CGGAATGATGGGCCTCGCCAGCGCGGTGCTCGCGGCGGCAGTCGGCACTTTGGCGGCGTGGCTGTTGGTGACCGGTCCGCTCGGCTCCGAGCGGACCTTCGCCGCGGCGCCGCTGGCGCTGCTGATTGCTGGCGCCGTCGCGGCGACCGCGCTGCTGGGCTTTGCCGGCACCTGGCGCGTGCTGGGCGTTCCGGCGGCGCCGCAGCTGCGGCACGAATAGCGAGCCCTCGGCATGGCGGAGCCGATGGGGGCTCCGCTTGAAAACCCTACAAAATGTGCCAATATCACGCCGCGCGAGGAGTGGTCCCCGCATCTCTCTGGAGGCTTCTATGGCCTATGGCTCGCAGCCCCGCTGGACCGACCGGTCGGCGGCAACGCGGCTCGACATCGATGTCGGCCTGCGTGATTACATGCTGCGCATCTACAACTACATGGCGTCGGGTTTGGCGCTGACCGGCATCGTCGCCTATGTCGCGGCGATGGGCGGGCGCGACAGCTTTATTGCGCAGATCTATCATACGCCGTTGATGTGGCTGGTGATCCTGGCGCCGCTCGGGCTGGTCATGTGGCTCAGCTACGGGATCAACCGGCTAAGCGCTGCCGCCGCCCAGGGCATCTTCTGGGCCTATGCCGGACTGATGGGGCTGTCGCTCTCGACCGTGTTTCTCGTCTATACCGGCGCCAGCATTGCCCGCGTGTTCTTCATCACCGCCGGTACGTTCGCGGCGATGAGCCTTTACGGCTATACGACGCGGCGAGATCTGTCGCAGATGGGGTCGTTCCTGTTCATGGGCCTCATCGGCATCGTCATCGCCTCGCTCGTCAACATCTTCCTGGCGTCGAGCGCGCTGCAGTTTGCGATCTGCGTGATTGGCGTGCTCGTGTTCACCGGCCTCACCGCCTGGGACACGCAGCAAATCAAGGAGACGTACTACGAGGGCGCCGGCTACGAGGTCGCGGGCAAGCAGGCGGTGATGGGTGCGCTGCGCCTCTACCTCGACTTCGTCAACCTGTTCATGATGCTGATCCAACTGCTGGGCGTACGCCGCGACTGACGCCGGCGCGCTGGAAAATTTCGCAAGCCGGTCCGGTCTTTGCCGGGCCGGCTTTTCGTTTGTGCCGGCCGCGCCGCCGCCGGCATGCGCTTTACCCGCCCGGGCGTCTGACATACAAATGTTGTCCAGCCGGCGCAAAGACTGGCTTGGGGCGATGCAGCCCCGCGGTATGCAATGTCGGCCGCCGGTGGTGGCCGGGCCGCACAAGGTGAGGCGTCAGCGGAGACGGCGGGTTCGGCCTGCGGGTGCCGGCGCTCAATCTGCTACCTCGCATTCGTGCGCCTTGTACGGCCGCAGCAGGGGGGGTGCGGGACATGATCGATCGCCTGGAGCAGCAGACCAAGCTCACCAGCAATCAGTGGAAGCTGATCTGCACGGCGAACGTTGCCGATCTGCTCGATTTCTTCGACTTCTTTCTGATCGGTTACGTGACGGCGGCCCTGACCAAGGAGTGGTCGCTGACCTATTGGCAGGGCGGCGCGATCCTGCTCGCCTCAGGCCTCGGCGCGGTGCCGGGGGCCTTTGTCTGGGGCTGGCTCGGCGACAAGATCGGCCGGCGCACCGTGTTCATCTGGTCGTCGGTGACGATCTCACTGGCCACCGGAATCATGGTGCTGACACCGGGTCCCCAAGCGCTCGTTCCCGGCTGGCTGTTCCTGATGTTCTTCCGCTTCTTCGTCGGCATCGGCAATGCCGGCATCTTCACGATCGACCTGCCGCTGGTGCAGGAGTTCATCCCGACCTACAAGCGCGGCTGGGTGGCGGCGCTGATCACGACGCTGCTGCCGGGCGGCAGCCTGCTCGCCGGCATCATCGCGGCGTCGCTGCTGCCGGTGATCGGCTGGCGCGGCCTGTTCCTGGTTGGCTTGTCGCCGATCGTGCTGGTGCTGATGATCCGGTTCTGGGTGCCGGAATCGCCGCGCTGGCTGATGCGGGTGGGTCGGCACGAAGAGGCCCGCCGGTCGCTGGCCTGGGCGCTGATGATCGATCCCGCTGAGATCGCCCTGCCGCCGTCGCTGCCGGCATCGGAGCAGCCGACGCGCTGGCTCGACCTGTTCAATTACCCGCGGCTTGTCGCCGCCGGCTGCCTGACCGGCTTGACCCAGACCGGCGGCGCCTCGTTGGGGCTGTGGGGCGCCACGCTGCTGGTGATCGTGCTCAACACGACCCCCGCGCACGCGGCGTTCCTGATGATCTTTGTCAACCTCGCCGGAATTCTCGGGCGGTTCAGCATCACCGCGCTGATCGAGCCGATGGGCCGGCGCGGCTCGGGCACGCTCTACTGCGTGCTGGCGGCCGCGCTGATCGTCGCCGCCGGTTACCTCTACGACGTCTATCTCGGCAGCTGGTCGGTATTCTACATGCTGATCGTGGCGCAGGGCTTTTTCAGCAGCGCGATCTACACCGTCGTCGGTCCGTATATGACCGAGATCTGGCCGTCGCGGCTACGCTCGAGCGGGATGGGGCTGAGCTATGGGGTCGGCAATATGGGCGGCAAGGTGTTCGGCCCGCTCGGCCTCGCGCTCATCATGGGCGCCGGCGACATCATCAAGCCCGCCGCGCCCAACCTGAAGATGCTGGCCCCGGCGTTTATCTATTTTGCTTCGTGGTACCTGCTGGGGGTGGTCGGATTCTGGGTGTTCGGCTACGAGACCAAGGGCCGCTCCTTCGAGGATATCGACCGCACGCTGGACGGCCAACCGATGCCGCTGAGCCAGACCGCGACACTCGCAGCCAAATAGCGCGTTACCCAAGCCGCTTCCCGCGCGCCGCGGGGAGCAGAGGGATCGCGGTTGCTGGTGCTGCCGGCGCGCCAGTGAGCGGCAGGGGCATCCCGACGGGCATTGCTGTCCCCCGCGGCAAAGTCTCTGGCTGACATGGCGTCTGCGGGATGCGCCCAACGAGTCCGCCCCGTCCTCGTTTTACATTTTCGCATATCTGATATACTTGTGATAAGCGCTGGCTGAAAAATGGCCGCGCTTGGCAAAAGATCGATATTTGTGAACAGGTTGCCGTGGGCTGGTCGCAACGGCTGGGTCACGCGAAGGCTTCATCCCGGCGCCGCTTCCCGACGCAGCGGTTCCGCCTTGGCGCGTCGCACCCGCAGTCGTCCGCCGCTCGGCTGGGAGGCGAAGCGATGCTCGAGCGTTTGGAACGGCAGCAGCGGCTGACCGGCAACCAGTGGAAGATCATCGCCACGGCCGGCGTCGGCGACATGCTCGATTTCTTCGATTTTTTTCTGATCGGCTATGTGCTCGCCTTCATCCTGAAGGAGTGGCACCTGACCTACGGCCAGTCGGCCGTGATCCTGGTGTCGGCGGGTCTCGGCGCGGTGCCGGGGGCTTTGTTTTGGGGCTGGATGGGCGACGTGATTGGCCGCCGCCGGGTCTTCATCCTGACCGCGCTGAATGTGGCGCTGGCGACCGGCGTCATGTACTTCACCCCCGGGGAGTCGGGCTGGGTCCCGGGCTGGTTGTTCCTTGCCTTTTTCCGGTTCTTTGTCGGCTTCGGCAATGCTGGGCTGATCGCGGTCGACATCCCGCTGGTGCAGGAGTTCGTGCCGACCTACAAGCGCGGCTGGGTCGCGGGTCTGACCACGGTGCTGTTGCCGGGAGGCAATGTGCTGGGTGCGATCTCGGGGGCTTTTCTCGCGCCGCATATCGGCTGGCGCGGTCTGTTCCTCGTCGGCCTCACGCCGGCGCTGCTGGTGCTGATGATCCGTTATTGGATTCCGGAATCGCCACGCTTCCTGATGCGCGTCGGGCGTTTCGACGAGGCGCGCAAAGCGCTTGCCTGGGCGCTCAACTGCGAGCCGAGCGAGATTGAGCTGCCGCGGGCCGAGACCGCCGCGGCCATCGAACGCACATCCTGGCGTGAGCTGTTCCGCTATCCGCGCAGCATGCTCGCTGCATGCTCGGTGGCGCTCAGCCAGACCGGCGGGGTCGGCATCTTGATGTGGATCACCGCGCTCTTTGTCATGGTGCTCAAGATCACGCCGGCAGAGGCTTCCTATCTGATGATCTGGGTTGGTGTCCTCGGCATCTGTGGGCGGCTGCTTGCCTCGTGGATGTCGGACTTCTTCGGCCGGCGGATCTCGGGCTTCTTGATCGGCGCCTGCAGCGCCGTGGCGATGGCGCTGGCGGGATATCTGCACGACGTCTTTATCGGCACCGTGTCGGTCTTCTTCGTGCTGATCATGATCCAGCGCTTTTTTGGCGATGGCAGCTACGCGATCATCGGCCCTTACATCGCCGAAGTTTGGCCCAACCGATTGCGCGCCAGCGGCATGGGCTTCAGCTATGGGATCGGCAATCTGGGCAAGATCATCGGGCCCTTGGGCCTCGCCCTCGTCGTCGGCGCCAACGACTACGTGAGCCCGAAGGCGACGCTCGGCGCGATCGTGCCGGCGCTCTTTTTCCTCGCCTTCTGGTACGCCCAGGCGGCCATTTCCTTCCTTGTGTTCGGGATCGAGACAAAGGGCCGCTCGATTGAGGAGATCGACAGATCGCTGAAGGCGGGCGAAGCGAAACCGGCACTGGTCGCGGCAACCAGCGCCGGCGATTAGCTGCGGATCGCTCTGTAGCGGCGATGACGGTCGCCGACCGGTGCGGCTGGCTGTGCTCCGGTGCGGTCGGCGACGCATCCGCAGGCTGGCGACGCCCTTAACCAAAACGGCTTTGGCCTGTTCTGCCGGATACTGCTAAAAGTCGAGCGATGCAGAACGTGTTCCTGTTGCGTCGGACGTGGGTGCTGGCCGCGGCTGTCGTCTTTGTCGGCGTCGGCGCCCATTCGCTGCACCCGCGCGAGCTCTACAACCAGATGTACCCGGTGGAGACGCTGAAGCGCGACACATTCCGGCTGTGCAGCGACGCCGACCCTGCTTTTATCCGCGCCGTGCGGTCCGATCGCGAGGCCTGTTACGACAGCATGCCGCACCTCATCGCGGTGGCGCTCGGCAGGGTGCGGCCGACCGACGCGATTGCCGCGGCTGCGCTGCTCGATCCGTCGCGCCAGGCCGAGCTGCTGATGACCTTGGCGGCGATGCCGCCGCGCCAGCCGGTGGTCGCGCCGCGCTCGTTCGACGATACCTCTTGGCTGCGCGCGCTGTCGGGCGGTTGCGCCGAGCGGCAGCCGGCGCCGGTGAGTTATTCCGGCCCGGTTCTGCCGCCGCCTCCCAGCAGCCGCGGCTCCGCATCGCTCGGCACGACAGTGCTCGGCAACCTGCCGCCGCTGCCGCACGCGGACAAGGGCGGGGTCGCCGCCAGGCAGCAGGTGCCGGTGATCCCGCTCGATCGCCGCGGCGGCGCCGGAGCGCCGGGCGAGCCCAGCGGCGCCCAGGACCCTGTGGCCGGCGCGGCGCCGTTGCCCACGCCCGATATCGGCGACAAGGACTCGCCGGTCATCGTGCCGCTCGCGCCGGCGCGAGCCTGCGGCGTCTGAGACACCCTTTCCCGCGGGTTTGCACCGTCGGCAAGGCCGCGTGCTAGATTGAGGCCGACGTCGCCGCGCCGGACCTCACCTTCCGCCGATGAACGATGACCTGCCTCGCGTAGCGCTAGCGCCGCAGCCCGCGGCTGCGCCGCTCGCGGTATCGCCGATGATGGCGCAATACCACGCGATCAAGGCGGCGCATCCGGGCTATCTGCTGTTCTACCGGATGGGCGATTTCTACGAACTGTTCTTTGACGATGCGGTGCAGGCCGCGCCGGCGCTCGACATCGCGCTGACCAGACGCGGCCGGCATGACGGTGCCGACATTCCGATGTGCGGCGTCCCGGTGCACACCGCCGAAGCCTATCTCGCGCGGCTGATCCGCGCCGGGTTCAAGGTCGCGATCTGCGAGCAGACCGAAGACCCCGCGGAGGCCCGCCGCCGCGGCAACAAGGGGCCGGTGAGGCGTGCCGTGGTGCGACTCGTCACCGCCGGCACGCTGACCGAGGATGGGCTGCTCGACGCCCGCCGTCACAACTACATCGCGGGCATTGCCGAGGCCGGCGGCGAGCTCGGCCTTGCCTGGCTCGACCTGTCGACAGGGGACTTTGCGCTCGCGCCGAGCGGCGACGCCGCGCTGGGCGGCGATCTCGCGCGCATCGCCCCGGGCGAGATTCTGTTGCCCGAGCGCCTGTTGCAGCGGCCCGCGCTCTACGAGCTGCTGGGCGAGTGGAAGACGGCGCTGACCCCGCTCGCCAACCCGCGCTTTGACAGCGAGGCCGGCCGCCGCCGTCTCGAAGCCTTTTACGGGGTCAAGGCGCTCGACGGGTTCGGCCAGTTCGGCCGTGCCGAGATTGCCGCAGCCGGCGCGCTCGTCGATTACGTGACCTTGACCCAGCAGTCGAGCGCGCTGCACCTCCAGCCGCCGGCGCGAGTCGCCGCCGGCTCGGTGATGCAGATCGACCCGGCAACGCGGCGCAACCTCGAACTGCTGCAAACCCTCGCCGGCGAGCGGCGCGGCAGCGTGTTGTCAGTCCTCGACCGCACCGTCACCGGCGCCGGCTGCCGGCTGCTCGCCGACCATTTGGGTGCGCCGCTGACCGATCCCGCGGCGATCGCCGCGCGGCTCGACGGCGTGCAGTTTTTTGTCGAGCGCGCCGATTTGGGCACCGTGCTGCGCGAGCGCCTCAAGCATTGTCCCGACATCGAGCGCGCGCTGACCCGGCTCAGCCTCGGTCGCGGCGGCCCGCGCGACCTCGCGGCGCTGCGCGACGCGCTCGGCGAGACCGCAGCGTTGCGCGGCATGCTGGCGGCGCCCGGCCTGGTGCCGCTGCCGGCGCAGCTGGAGGCGGCCGATCGCCGGCTCGGCGAGCACGGCGCGCTGGTCGATCGCCTGTCGCGCGCGCTCGCCGGCGAATTACCGCTGCTGGCGCGCGACGGCGGGTTTATCGCCCCTGAATATTCGGCTGAACTCGACCAGCTCCGCGAACTGCGCGACCGGAGCCGCCGCACCATCGCGGCGCTGCAGGCGCGCTACGCCGAGGAGAGCGGGATCGCCAGCCTGCGCATCCGCCACAACAACGTGATCGGCTATTACATCGAGGTCTCGTCGGCCAATGCCGGCAAGCTCGGCGCCGCCTACATTCACCGCCAGACGATGGCCGGGGCGATGCGCTTTACCACCGGTGAATTGGCCGAACTCGAGAGCAAGATCGCGAGCGCCGCCGACCGTGCGCTGGCGCTCGAATTGCGCCTGTTCGAAGATTTGTGCGGTGACGTTATGGCGCGGCGGCAAGAGATCGCCGAGGCGGCCGCCGCGCTTGCCGCGCTCGACCTCGCCGCCGCACTCGCGGAGCGCGCCATCGAAGGACATTGGGTGCGGCCCGAGCTGAGCCAGGGCGTCGAGTTCGACGTCAAAGGCGGCCGCCACCCGACGGTCGAGGCGGCGCTCGCCGGCAGCGGCGCTTTTGTCGCCAACGACTGCACGATGGGCGACGACCGCATCTGGCTCGTTACCGGCCCCAACATGGCGGGCAAAAGCACCTTTCTGCGCCAGAACGCGCTGATCGCGATGCTGGCGCAAATGGGCTCCTACGTGCCGGCGGCATCGGCGCGAATCGGCATCGTCGATCGGCTGTTCAGCCGGGTCGGGGCCGCCGACGACCTGGCGCGCGGCCGCTCGACCTTTATGGTCGAGATGGTCGAGACCGCGGCGATCCTCAACCAAGCCGGCCCGCAAAGCTTTGTGATTCTCGACGAAATCGGCCACGGCACCGCAACCTTTGACGGGCTGTCGATCGCCTGGGCGTGCCTCGAGCACCTGCACGAGGTCAACCGCTGCCGCGCCCTGTTCGCGACCCACTACCACGAGCTGACGACGCTCGCGGCAAAGCTGCCGGCGCTCGTCTGCCACACGATGCGGGTCAAGGAGTGGAAGGGCGATGTCGTGTTCCTGCACGAGGTGGCGCCCGGCACCGCCGACCGCTCCTACGGCATCCATGTCGCCAAACTTGCCGGCCTGCCGGATGCGGTCACCGCACGCGCCGAAGAGGTGCTGGCGATCCTGGAGCAGGGCGATGAGGCCGGCGCGCTCGCGCGCCTTGCCGACGACTTGCCGCTGTTCCAGGCGATGCGCCAGCGCCCGGCGCCGCTACCCACTGCCGAACCGTCAGCGGCCGAAGCCATGCTGCGCGATATCCGCCCCGACGAACTGACCCCGCGCGAGGCGCTGGAGCTGCTCTACAAACTCAAGGCGGCATTGCCGCAGTAGGGCGCAAAAGCGCAGCGCCCTGCGCCGTTTCTATGCGCGTTCGGCGGATGACGCTGCGCTCATCCGCCCTACGGCTCCTATCCTGCCGCGGCGGTGCCCAGCGCGCCGAGGATCACCACCAGCCACGGCGGCACTGCCCACACCGCGAGCAGCAGAAAGGCGACGATGCCGATCGCAAAGTCGCGCGGCGTAAAGATGGCGCTCGTCCACACCGGGTTGTAGAGCGCCGCCAACAGGATGCCGACCACCGCCGCGTTGATCCCGCGCAGCACCGACTGGACCGCTGCCCCGCGGCGCAGGGTCTCCCAGTAGGGCAGCGCAGCGACCAGCAGCAGCGGTGACGGCAGAAAGATCGCGACGAGGCAGATCAGCGCGCCGAGCCAGCCGTGGGGCGGCGGTCGCATCACCGTGCCCAGATACGCCGAGAACGTGAACAGCGGCCCCGGTACCGCTTGCGCCGCGCCGTAGCCGGCGAGGAAGGCGTCGTTCGACACCCAGCCGGGCGGGACCACCTCGGCCTGGAGCAGCGGCAGCACCACA
>JAFAWI010000684.1 GCA_019241915.1 Alphaproteobacteria bacterium | reverse complement strand
GCGGCGGCGAGCGCGCACACCAGACGCTCGGCGCGGCGCGTCACGGTGCGTGCCAGATGGAGATAGGCGGCGGCAGGCGAGCCGCCCGGCAGCACAAACGAGTTGAGCGGCGCCAGCGCGGCGTTCATCGCGTCGATCTCGGTTTCGAGGCGCTTCACCTGCGCCGCGACGATGCGCAGCGCACCGGCGCCGCGCGCGCCGCCTTCGGGTGTGCACAGGTCGGCGCCGAGATCGAACAGGTCGTTTTGGATGCGCGCCAGCATCGCATCGTCGGCACCCTCGGTATGCAGCCGGGCGAGACCGATCGCGGCGTTCGCCTCGTCGATCGTGCCGAACGCGGCGACGCGCAGCGACTGCTTCGCCACGCGCGCGCCGTCGCCGAGCGACGTCTGTCCGTTGTCGCCGCCGCGCGTGTAGATGCGGGTGAGCTTGACCATCGCGGCGGCGGCCTCAGCGGTTGGCGGCCATCAGCATCAGGATCGCGAGCACCACCAGCGCCACCGCCTGCATGATGACACGCATCTGCATCATCTGGTTCGAGCGGCGCGGGTTGCCGCCCTTGAGCATCGTGAACACGCCAAAGCCGAGCGCGGCCAGCACGCCGAGCATCGCCAGCACGAGGATGGCGGTCAGGAACACGCTCATTGGCGGCGAGCATAGACCAGCGCGCCGCGATTTACCCTAGCGCTTCGACCAGCGCGGCGATGCGCTGCAAGCCGCGGTCGGCAATGCCGAGCTCGTCGAGATGGCGCACTGTGTTCGCGAGGTAATCGCGGCCGGTGCCGCGGTCGCCGCGCGAGGCGGCGACGATGCGCGCGATGGCTTCGTCGGTCAGCCCGCGGGCGTAATCCGGCGAGTCGCGGCGCACGGTGAAGGCGAAGCCCGTGACCCTGTCTTCGGCGGCCGCGATCCGCACCGGCGTCATGTGGTAGACAAAACCGGTCATCTCGCGGCTCCACAGCAGGTCGATCTCGCGCGCCAGGGTCGCCTGCGGCAACCGGTAGGCGATGCCGCGGCACGATCCGCCGCGATCGAGCCCCAATACCAGCCCCGGCTTCTCGCGGGTCCCGCGGTATTCCGGCGAATAGAGGCAGAAGCGGCGGTGCCAGCCATAAACCCGCGCCGCTCGCCGCTCGTCAAACCGCATCTCCGGGTGCCACATCAGCGAGCCGTAGGCGAAGATCCATACCGGCTCGTCGCTGCTGCGCAGATCGACGACCCACCCCGGCATCGGGTCGATCGGATAGGGCGAGGTGAGGACAGGTTCGGCAAGGGTCATGCCGCCCGGATTATAACCCCTCTCCCGCAGTGCGGCAGAGGGAGGGAGCCGGTCGCCAGCGATGGGAGGCTGAGGGCCACACCTCCCACCCTCACCCGTCTCCGGTCTTCGCCCGGAGCCACCCTCTCCCGCATGCGGGAGAGGGGCTCGTTTTGCGTCAGCTGTCCCACACCTGTTTGGGCATCGGCAGGTCGGCGAAGTCGGCCTCGGCGAGCGGGCGGTCGGCGGCGATGCCGTGCATATCGAGCAGCATGACCCACTGCCGCGTGTGCTGGCCGATATGCCAGGTCGCGCGCTCCATGACCTCGTGCAGCTTCTGCTTGCCGTAGTAGGTCTGGACCTCGGCCTGCGCCTCCTTGTCGGCGGTCGCGGCCCACCAGTCGTCGACCTTGGCCTTGACCCGCTTGCCGTACGCGGCGAGCGCGGCGGTCGAGGCCATCTCGGCCGGGTCGTGCACCTCGCCGGGCATTGCGTTGGCGAAGAACTTGCCGCCGGCGACTTCGACAAACGCCTCGCAGATGCGGAACATGTGGTGCGCGAGCCGGCCATAGGCGCGCGGGCGGCCCGGGGTCATCGTCTCGAGCTGGTCGTCCGGCATTTGCGGGACCATCCGCAGCGCGGCGTCGATATAGCGCTGCATGCGCTCATAGAGCTGCGCCGGCGACAGCACCGGCCCGGCCTTTTCGTTGAGCTTCAGGAATTCGACGACCTGCGCGATATTCTGCGCGAAGACGAACTGGTCGCCGCGCGACAGCACCGGGATCGAGCGCGCGCCGAGGCGCTGAAGCTCGGCCCGGCCGGCCGGATCAGTCAGGATATTGATCGATTCGAACTCGATCCCACGGATCGAGAGAAACTCTTTCAGTCTCAGGCAGCTGGTTCAACCGGGCTGCCAGAACGCCTTGAGCGGCGCCGTTTCCGGCATGGCATGTCCTCGCGCGATGTGCGGCGCCATGTTCGTGCGGCAGCGGCACCGCGTCAACTGGCGCCGATGCCGCAGCACGGCTATATAGCCGCGATGCGGCGATCGACGCTTTGGCGCATCCTGGCGATCGTCCTCGTCATCGGCATCGCGCTCTACACCGCCTATTGGTGGATCGCCGCCGGCAAGATCGAGGAAGCCGCGGCGCAGTGGCGCGACGCGGTCCGCGCGCAAAAGCTCGACGTGTCGTGGCAAGCGATGCGGGTTACCGGCTACCCGTTCGCGTTCAGGCTCGAACTGACGCAAGCGGCGGTGAAGAACAGCGCGACCCTGCCGGTCGTCGCCCTGCAAACGCCGGTGCTGAGCGCCACCATCCGGCCGTGGGATTTCGGCGCCGCATGGTTCGACGCCCCGGACGGGCTCGCTGTGGCGGTCGGCCCCGACACGCTGCCGATCGCCAAGATCGCCGCCGAGCGCGGCAGCGGCGCGGCGGCGCGCGGCGCCGATGGCCGGATTGCGCTCTGGCTGTCGCTGCACCAGGCGAAGGCGGATGCGGGCTTGACGGTTTCGGCCGGCGCGCTGCAGGTCTGGGCGATCCTGCCCGGCAAGGCGCCGCCGACGCACCAGGAGGCGGGGCTGGCCGTCGCCGCGCTGCTGCAGGACTTGACCCCGCCCCTCGCCCCGCCGGGGCTGAAAAACACGGTCGATGCGATCGGCTTCGGCGTCACCCTGAAGGGCGCGCTGCCACCGGGAAACCTGGCGCAGGCGGCCGCCAAGTGGCGCGACGACGGCGGCACGCTCGAGCTTGATCACCTCGACCTGCATTGGGACAACCTGCGGGTGATGGCGTCGGGCACAATGGCGCTCGACAACGAACTGCAGCCGGTCGGCGCGCTGTCGGTCGCGGTCGCCGGGTTCGACCAGCTGCTCAACGTGCTGGTGTCGACCGGCCGGGTCAAGCCGAGCGACGCGCGCGTCGCCCGGCTGGCGCTGGCGTTTATGGCAAAGCCCGGACCGGACGGCCGCGCCGAAATCGCCACGTCGCTGTCAATTCAGAACGGCCAGATGTTTTTCGGCCCCGCCCGGCTCGGCCCGGCACCGCGCATCGACTGGTAGGACCAGGCGCTCACGCCTGTTTCGCTTCGATGATCGAGCGGCGGATCGCGCGGGTGCGGGTGAACCACTCGTGCAGTGTATCGCCGTCGCCGCGGCGGATCGCGCGCTGCAACGCGGTCAGGTCTTCGCTGAAGCGCTGCAGCAGTTCGAGTACCGCGTCGCTGTTGGCCAAGAAGATGTCGCGCCACATCACCGGGTCGGACGCGGCGATGCGGGTAAAGTCGCGAAACCCGCCGGCCGAATACGCCACCACCTCGGACTGCAGATCCTCGCCGAGCTCGGTGGCGGTGCCGACGATGGTGTAAGCGATCAGATGCGGCAGATGCGAGGTCACGGCCAGCACCTTGTCGTGGTGCTCGGCCGGCATGGTGACGACGCGCATCCGAGCCAGCTCCCACAGCGCCCTGACCTTGGCGACGGCGGCCGGATCGGTCTCGGGCGACGGCGTCAGGATGCACCAGCGGTCGGCGAACATCTCGGCGAAGCCGGCCTCTGGACCGGAATGCTCGGTACCGGCGACCGGGTGGCCGGGGACGAAATGCGCGTTCGTTGGCAAGGCGGGAGCGATGTCGGCGATGGCGGCTTCCTTGACCGAGCCGACATCGGTGACGATCGCACCCGGTTTAAGGGCCGGGGCAATCCGCCGGGCAAGCGGTCCGTACGCAGAGAGCGGCGTCGCCAGCACGACCAGGTCGGCGCCCTCCGCGGCGGCGGCGGGATCGTCGGTCGTCTCGTCGGCGAGGCCGAGGCGGCGCACGGCCGCCAGTGTTTCGGCGCGGCGCGCGCAGGCGACAATGCGGGTTTGCGGCAGGTCGCGGCGGATCACGCGCGCCAGCGACGAGCCGATAAGCCCGATGCCGACAATCGCAACCCGGTCGAACAACGCGCCGGCCATCAAGCCGCCATAAACGCGGCGAGCGCGGCGACGACCTTTTCGTTCTCCTCGCCGGTGCCGACCGTGATGCGAAGCCGTTCGGGCAGGCCGTAGCCGCCCATCTTGCGGGTCAGGATGCCGCGCGACTGCAGGAAGCTGAACGCTGCGTCAGCGTTGTGCGGCCCTTCCGCGAAACGGGGCAACACAAAATTGCCGACGCTTGAAGTCGGCTCCAGGCCGAGCGCGGCAAGCCGCTCGTTGAGCCACGGCTGCCAACGGTCGTTGTGGGCACGCGCTCGGGCCAGCGACTCGGTGTCGTTGAGCGCGGCGACGCCGGCCGCGAGAGCCGGTGCGCCGACGTTGAAGGGACCGCGCACGCGGTTGAGCACGTCGGCAATGTCCGGCGGAAAATAGCCCCAGCCGAGCCGCAGGCCGGCAAGTGCGTAAATCTTCGAGAAGGTCCGCAGCATCACCACGTTGTCGGCCTTGTCGACCAGCCGGGTGCCGGGTTCGTAATCGTTGCGATTGACGAACTCGGCGTAGGCCGCGTCGATCGCCAGCAGCACGTTGGACGGCAGCCCGGCATGGAGCCGCTCCATCTGGCTTTGCGACAGATATGTGCCGGTCGGGTTGTTCGGGTTGGCGATGAAGACGAGGCGGGTCTTTTCCGTGACTGCGGCGAGCATCGCCTCGACATCGGCAGTGAGGTCGCGCTCCGGCACCGCGACCGGCGTCGCGCCGACGGCGAGCGCGCCGATCCGATACATCAGAAACCCGTGCCGGCTGTAGACGATTTCGGTGCCGGGGCCGGCATAGGCGCGTTGCAACAGGCCGATCAGCTCGTCGGAACCGGCGCCGCAGACGATCCGCGCCGGATCGAGCCGGTGATGCTCGGCAAGCGCATGGCGCAGCTCGTCGGCGCTGCCGTCAGGATAGCGGTGGATGTCGCCGGCGAGCGCACGATAGGCCTCGACTGCCTTGGGGCTGGGACCGAGCGCGCTCTCGTTCGAGGCCAGCCTGATCGGCCGCGCAACGCCTTCGATCTTGGCGTCGCCGCCGACATAGGGCGAGATATCGAGGATGCCCGGTCCGGGCGCCGGCGCTTTCGGTGCGGTCACATCACCCCCGCGAGGCGCGCCGGGAGCCGCGCGCGGCGGCGGCAGATGCGGCTACGGCAGAGGCGGACGCCGCCGCGGCGACCGCGGCCGGGGCCGACAGCTCAACCCGCGCGGCCGACGGCTTGGGCAATGGCACCGGATAGCACCCCACGGCGAACAGCCGCAGCAAATCGGTACCGAGGCGAGCCCGCAGCTGCGCGATACGAGGATCGGCGAGCGGGACGAACCCGTCGATCTCGATCAGCGTGTTGGCCGATTGGGCGTGGTCGCACGAGATGATCAAGGTGCAGTTGAACCCGGCCGCCGACAACGCGGCGGAAAACCGGCCGTGGCTGATATCGACGGCATTTTCGGTCGCGATCAGGGTGCGGTCGGCCCCGCTTGCCTGCTGCGGCCCGTAGCCGATCGCCAGAGCATCGTCGCCGTCGGCGCGGGCATTGCCGCGCGGCCCAAAAGGCAGCCGCCCGATCACCCGCGGCCCCTCGACATCGGGCGACAGCAGGTGCAGCCACCAAGGGTCTTTTTCGCCGTCCTGCGGCATCGGCAGCACGCCGACCGTCACCCGGCGATCGGTCACGGAGCGGATCACCTGCATCGTCGACTGGTACGGGATCATCGATCCCTGGCTGCCGTAGTGGTCGCGCGCCAGATCCCAAACCCCGGCGGCCTCGGGCGTCGCGTACGCCGCAACCGCAAAAGAGCCTTGCGCGCGCACGGTCGCCGCCAGCAGCTCCCGCCAGATCCGCACCAGCGTGCCGAGCGGAAACCGGTCGCCCTGGCGGCCGACCAGGCGGCGGATGATCTGGGCCTCGCGCGCCGGCACGTGCGGCGGCACGCTACCGTTGTCCTTGGCCGCGGCAACCCGCGCGACGATCTCCAGGCGCTCGATCAACAAATCCTGCAGCCGGTCGTCGATTGCATCCAATCGGCGGCGTAATTCCTGAAGATCGGATGGGGCGGACAACATGCTATCGAACCACCGGCGAAGCGGCGGTAGTAGTAGGTTGCGGCAGGGGCGAAATCAAAAGAAAACGTTGACATGCCAGCCGCGCAATCTCTAGCTACGGCGACCTTTCGGGCCGGCGCTTGACCGAGGCGGTCGAGAGGCGCGACGGCGCGAGCAGCCACCTCCAGCCGAGATGAACTTGCCCGCAGCGATCGAACCCAGCCTGTTGAAGCGGCCCGATGAGGACTGGCCCGGCCACCGGCTGGTCGTGCGCGAACCGCTGCCGCTCGACTGCGGGATCGACCTCGGCCCATTCACGATCGCCTACCAGACCTACGGCACACTCAATGCCGATCGCTCCAACGCGATCCTCATCTGCCACGCGCTGACCGGCGACCAATACGTCGCCGACCCGCACCCGATTACGCGGCATCCCGGCTGGTGGTCGACGATGGCCGGGCCCAGGCTGGTACTCGACACCGACCGCTATTTCCTGATCTGCGCCAATGTGCTCGGCGGCTGCATGGGCACAACCGGCCCGAAGGACATCGATCTGGCGACCGGCAAGCCGTGGGCGCTGTCATTCCCGGTCATCACGGTGCGCGACATGGTGCGGGCGCAAAAGCGCCTCGTCGAGCATCTCGGCATCGAGCAGCTGTTCTGCGTGATCGGCGGTTCGATGGGCGGGATGCAGGTGCTCGAATGGGCGGCGACCTATCCCGATGCGGTGTTCGCGGCAGTGCCGGTCGCCTCGGCCGCACGGCATTCCGCGCAGAACATCGCGTTTCATGAGGTCGGCCGGCAGGCGATCATGGCCGACCCGGACTGGTGCGGCGGCGACTACCTCGAAGCCGGCCGCAAGCCGGCGCGGGGCCTGGCGGTGGCGCGCATGGCCGCGCACATCACCTATCTCAGCGAAGCTGCGTTGCACCGCAAGTTCGGCCGCAATCTGCAGGATCGCAACACCGTCACCTGGGGCTTCGACGCCGATTTCCAGGTCGAGAGCTACCTGCGCCACCAGGGCAGCACCTTTGTCGACCGGTTCGACGCCAACTCGTATCTCTACATCACCCGGGCCATGGATTATTTCGACCTCGCGGCCGAGCACGGCGGCGCGCTGCCGGCGGCGTTCGCCGGCGGCAAGTCGCGCTTCTGCGTGATCTCGTTCACCAGCGACTGGCTGTTCCCGACCAGCGAAAGCCGCGAGCTGGTGCACGCGCTCAACGCCGCCGCTGCCAATGTGAGCTTTGTCGAGATCGAGACCGACAAGGGGCACGACGCCTTCCTGCTGCACGAGCCGGAGCTGTTTGCCACATTGCGGGGTTTCCTCAACGGCTGCGCCGAACATCGCGGCCTGCCGCACGATTAGCGGGCGATGAGCCGAAGCCTTGCCGTACCGCTGAGCTATGCACCTGCGGTGGAAGCGCCGTCGGCGCGCGAGCGGCTGCGCCGCGACCTGCGGGTCATCGCCGACATGATCGAGCCGAGCGCGCGGGTTCTGGATATCGGCTGTGGCGACGGTGAGCTGCTGGCCTACCTCGCGAGCGAAAAGGGCGTCGACGCGCGCGGCGTCGAGCTGAGCCAGTCAGGGGTCAACGCCTGCGTCACGCAGGGGCTATCGGTGATCCAAGGCGACGCCGACCGCGACCTCGGCGCCTATCCGGCAGGGGCGTTCGATGTCGTCGTGCTGAGCCAGACGCTGCAGGCGACGCGCAACCCCAAGCTGGTGCTGGAAACGCTGGCGCGGATCGGCCGGCGCGCGATCGTCTCGTTTCCCAATTTCGGTTACTGGCGCGTGCGGTTGAGCCTAGCGCTGCGCGGGCGGATGCCGATAACCCCGCTGCTCGACCATCAATGGTACGATTCGCCGAACATCCACCTGTGCACGATCAGCGATTTCGTCGCACTGTGCGGCGAAATCGGCATCCGGATCGAGCGCAGCGTGACGCTCGACCGCTTCGGCCGGCCGTTCGCGCTCGACCCGCGCGGCTGGCTCGCCAATCTGCTGGCCGAGCAGGGCGTCTTCGTTCTGACCAAAGGATCCGAATGATGCTTGTCGCTCAGATCAGCGATCTGCACATTCTCGCCGAAGGCAAGCTGTTCCACGCACCGACGCGCGCAATCCCGCCCGGCGCCGAGCGCGGCTGGAGCTATATCGACACTGCCGCTTGCCTCGCACGCGCCGTCGCCGAGCTGAACGCGCTTGGCCCGCGCCCCGATCTGGTCGTCGCCACCGGCGACTTGACCGACCACGGCAATGCCGACGAATACGCCAACTTGCGGGCGTTGCTCGCACCTTTGCGCATGCCGCTCTATGCGATTCCGGGCAATCACGACACGCGCGACGGCCTCCGTGCGGCATTTGCCGACGACGGTTATCTGCCGCACGACGGCTTCCTCAATTACGCGATCGACGACTACCCGCTGCGTATCGTCGCGCTCGATACCCACATTCCCGGCGCGCATCCGGGAGAGCTGTGCGCGCAGCGGCTGCAGTGGCTCGACCGGACCCTCGCAGCCGAACCGGCAAAGCCGACCGTGCTGACGATGCACCACCCGCCGTTCGTCACCGGCATCGAGCACATGGACAAGGCGGCGTTGCGCGATCCGGCGGCATTCGCCGAGGTGATCCGCCGCCACCCGCAGGTCGAACGGATCCTGTGCGGCCACCTGCACCGCACCATCGACAAGCGCTTCGCCGGTACGGTGGCGGGCACCTGCCCCAGCACCGCGCACCAGCTCGTGCTCGACATCAATCCCGGCAGGCCGGCGCAGTTCACTTTCGAGCCGCCGGGCTATCAGCTGCATCTGTGGCGGCCCGACAGCGGCCTCGTCAGCCACACCGCGATCTTCGGCGATTGGCCCGGCCCCTACCCGTTCGGCGCGCCGGCCGCACCCCAATCTGCGGCGATATGACCGGTTGAATACTAAACGGCTGAGGAGCGTTTTGTTGCAATGCTCCGTCGGAGCCGGGTGCGGTCGAACCTTGCCTGCTCGATTGATGGGAACGGAGAAGACGCATGCCGCTGAAGGACGCCTACCTCTCCATATTGACGCGCCTCACCCCGCTCGGAGCGCTCGGCGTATCGGTCGCGCTCGGCGCGGCCGGACCGGCCGCGGCCAGCGTGCGGCCCGCGGCGGACGAACCCTCGGCGGCATCCGGGGCGGTTGTCTCGGAGCGGCTTGCCGCCTTGCGCGAGGCGGTGACGGCACTGGCCGAGGATAAGGCCGCCGCCGCCAAGGCCGATGGACGGCTCGCCTGGGGCAATTGGGGCTGGGGCTGGCGCGGCGGCGGCTGGGGCTGGCCAAACTGGAACAACTGGCACAATTGGCGGAACTGGGGAAACTGGTTCCACAACTGGTAGCTACATCCGCGACGGTGCCGGCGCGTAGACGAGGCGCCGCTGTGGCGTACGGGCCGCGGCCGGTTTCGCATAGATCTGCTTTGTCGCTTCGACAATGACGACCCCGCCAAAGGTCGGGAACCAGCGCGTGCCGAGGCGCTCCCAGGCGCGCGCCGAACGCAGCACGACGCGGCTGCGGCTCGGCGGCACGAACAGCGCGGCGCCGCTGGCGACTGGCGTAAACAACTCGTCGCGCAACAGTTGCGACAGCTGCGAGGTCGTGTACGGGCGGCCCGACCCGAACGGGGTGCGGTCGAGCCGCGCCCAGATGCCCCGTCGGTTCGGCACGATGACGAGGAGCCGGCCACCGCCGGCGAGGACCCGCCAAATCTCCTTCAGCATCGCCCCGGCCCGCTCGCTCGTCTCCAAGGTATGGACCAGCAGCACCCGGTCGATCGAGAAATCGGCGAATGGCAGCTCACCTTCGTCGGCGAGCGTGGCGAGGTTGGCGCCGTCGGGCGGCCATGCCAGCACACCGAGCGAGGCCGGCAGCAAAGCAACGGTGCGCTCGGTCTCGGGCGCAAGCACGCTGAGAAACGGCACGGGATAGCCGATGCCGAGCAGGCTCATGCCGCCCAAGTCGGGCCACACCCGCCGCAGCGCCTGGCGGATCATGCGGCGCGCCACCTGACCCAGCGGGGTACGGTAAAAGTCGCGCAGGTCGATGACATCGGCCATGACGCCATTTTAGCATGACGCCGGTTGCGCTAGCCTCGCCAATGCCGACAGCTGCCGTCGGCGCTGCGCTGCGAGGATACGCGATGCCCCTGTCCATCCACCCGGTCGATCCGGTCGGCCGTCCC
This sequence comes from Alphaproteobacteria bacterium, assembly GCA_019241915.1. GTDB lineage: Bacteria > Pseudomonadota > Alphaproteobacteria > ATCC43930 > CGMCC-115725 > DATARH01. Next base: position 1,784 of record JAFAWI010000684.1, on the reverse strand, counting down.
GAATTCGCCGGCATGGTCGCCGGCATCGATGTGCGCCGGCCGGTAACCCAGGGGCAGGTTGGCGAGATCGTGGCCGGCATGGACAAATACGCGGTGCTAGTGTTCCGCGGCCAGCAGATCGACGACGAGCAGCAACTCGCCTTCAGTCGCAATTTTGGCCCGCTGGAAATCGCCAACTCCGATGTGCGGCGCGACGAAGACCGCCGGCTCAAACCCGAGATCGCCGATGTCTCGAACCTCGGCAAGGGCAATGCGATCATGTCGCGCGACGACCGGCGGCGGCTGTTCAGCCTCGGCAACCAGCTCTGGCACTCGGACAGCTCTTTTAAGCCGACGCCGGCGAAATATTCGCTGCTGCATGCGCGGGTGCTGCCGGCGAAAGGCGGCAACACCGAGTTCGCCGACATGCGGGCCGCCTACGATGCGCTCGACGACGAGGCGAAAGCTGAGATCGCCGACTACGTCTGTGAGCATTCGCAGCAATATTCGCGCGGGGTGCTCGGCTTCGATTTCACCGACGAGGAGCGCCTCAAGAACCCGCCGGTGCCGCAGCGCTTGGTGCGCCGCCACCCGGGCTCGGGCCGGCGCTCGCTGTTTCTGTCCGCGCATGCCGGGGCGATCCGCGGCATGCCGGTGCCCGAAGCGCGGGCGCTGCTGCGCGACCTGACCGAGCATGCGACACAGCGCCAATTCGTCTACGCGCACGAGTGGCGGGCGGGCGACCTGGTGATGTGGGACAACCGTGCGATGATGCACCGGGCGCGGCGCTACGACCCGAGCGAGGTGCGCGAATTGCACCGCACCACGGTCGCCGACGACCGGCCGACGCTGGAGCAGGCGGCGTAATCGGCGACGAGGGCGAAGGGAGCCAAACGACGGCAAGCGGCATCGTCGTCGCGCCGGGCGACGACCAGCGTCACGCGATCGCGCAGCGGCAGGCGGGGCTTTTCCAGGAGCGGCTTGAGGGCCAAACAGGTCGATCGGTTAGGCTGACCGACAGGCGCCCGTCCGCCGACGGCTCCGTCACGGCCGGGGTTCAAAGTCCGGGCATGACGGAACAGAGAGCATGCGTTCCCATCTAACCGATCAACGGCGGTTGATGACGGCGCGTCACCGGGGATCGGGCCAGCGCGCATCCTCGGCCAGATAGTCCGCCGAGCGGATGGCGGTCGCCAGCTCGGCGGGGGTCGCCATCGGCGGCTTGGCGCCGCCTTTGAGGCCGACAAGCGCGGCCCGCACCGCGTGGACGCTCGCGGCGAGAATGTCCTGCGGATAGACGACGATGCGGATACCGATCTGCTGGAGCTCGGCATTACCTGGCATGAAATGCTTGCCGGCCGGCGAGGTGACCGCCAGTGCCGGTTTGCCGGCGCTGGCGGCGATACCGGCGCGCATCTCGGCCTCGGTCTGCGGCGAATCGAGGAACAGGATGTCGGCGCCCTCCGCGGTGAAGGCTTCGATCCGGGCTCGCGCTTCCTCGAAGCCGCGCGAGCTGCGCGCGTCGGTGCGGGCGAGCAGCAGGATGCCCTCGTCGCGGCACGCCGCGGCCGCGGCCCGACAGCGCAGGATCGCCGCGTCGCGCTCGACCACCAGTTTGGCGCCGCGGTGGCCCAGCGGGCGCGGCCATATCTTGTCCTCGATCAGCACCGCCGCGGCACCGCGGCGGGCGTAGGCGCGGATCGTCTTCTGCACCGCCAGCGCGTTGCCGTGTCCGGTGTCGCCGTCGGCCAGCCACAGCACGTCCGGCGCGACAGCGATGCAGGTCTCGACCGTGTCGGCCATTT
>JAFAWI010000223.1 GCA_019241915.1 Alphaproteobacteria bacterium | reverse complement strand
CGGCCGGGACGGCGGGCATCACCGAGGCGTCGACGACGCGCAGCCCCGCGACCCCGTTGACGCGCAGCCGGATGTCGCAGACCGCGGCGTCGTCCGGCCCCATGCGGCACGTGCCGACCGGGTGCAGGTTGGAGAGGCCGTTGGCGCGGATCGTTTCCTCGAAATCGTCGTCGGTCTGCACCGTGCGGCCGGGCAGGATTTCGTCGGCCACCAGCGGGGCGATCGCCGGCTGCTCGGCGATCTTGCGCACGAGCCGCATGCCGGTGCGCAGCGCGTCGAGGTCGTATTGCGTCTTGAGGAAGTTGAACAGGATCGCCGGCGCCGCGGACGGGTCGGGGCTTTTGATCCGCACGTGACCGCGCGCGTCGGGGCGCAAATGCACCGCGCTGACGCTGAACCCCGGCCATGGGTGCGGCAGCGCACCGCGCCGGTCGCGGCCCTGAAAGCTCCAGGTGCTGAAGTTGAGCTGGATGTCGGGTCGCGACAGCCGCTCGTCGCTCTTGGCAAAGCCGCCGGCGCAGATGCCGTTGCTGGCGAGCGGCCCCGAATGCGTCAGGAAATAGCGGATGCCGGCCATGTTGCGCCGCCAGAAGCTGTTGCCGACATCGTTGAGCGTCATCGGCTTGGTGCAGCGGAAGGCCATCCGGACATAGAAATGGTCCTGCAGCTCGTTGCCGACCCCGGACCGGTCGGCGACGACCGGGATGCCGTGCTGCCGCAGCAGATCGCCGGGTCCGATGCCGGACAGCTGCAACAGCTGCGGCGAACCGTAGACGCCGCCGCAGACGACGATCTCGCCGCGCGCCCGCGCTTCGCGCAACGCACCGCGCCGGCGATATTGGACGCCTGTCGCCTTGCCGCCGTCGAACAGAAGCCTGCTGGCGAGCGCCTCGGTTTCGATCGTCAGGTTGGGGCGTCCCTTGGCCTGGCCGAGATAGGCGCGGGCGGTGCTCCAGCGGCGCGCGCGGTTCATCGTGCACTGGAAATGGCCGGCGCCGTCCTGGACGCCGCTGTTGAAGTCGTCGTTGGCGGGCAGCCCGGCCTCGATCGCCGCGTCGATGAAATGCTCGGCGAGCTTCCAGCGCACCGGGTGGTTCGATACCCTGAGCGGCCCGCCGACGCCGTGCACCTCGTTCGGCCCGCGCTCCTGGTCTTCGGCCTTCTTGAAGTAGGGCAGGATGCTGTCCCAGTCCCAGCCGGTGCAGCCGCGCTGGCGCCACTCGTCGTAATCGGCCGGGTTGCCGCGCATATAGACCATGCCGTTGATCGAGCTGGTGCCGCCGAGCACCTTGCCGCGCGGCTGGTACATCGTGCGGTTGTTGAGCTCGGGCTCGGGCTCGCTTTCGAACATCCAGTTGAGCCTGGGGTGCGCGAACAGCTTGGCGTAGCCCATCGGCATGTGAATCCACGGGCTGCTGTCCTTCGGCCCCGCCTCGAGCAGCAGCACGCGGTGCTTCGGGTTCTCGCTGAGCCGCGCCGCGATGACGCACCCGGCCGAGCCGGCGCCGGCGACGATGTAGTCGAAAGTCTCGGTCATTGTTTTCCCCTGCGTTTCCGTTCCCCGGCGAAGGCGCTCGTTTCAGCTTCCGACGCGTAGAACCGTGGACCCCGGCCTTCGCCGGGGTGACGAATTCGAGCCGGGCTCGAATGCGTCAGCTCGGCACGAGGCCGCCGTCGACGTTGTAGGACTGGCCGGTGATGTTGCGCGCGCCGGGCGAGGCGAGGAACACCGCCATCGCCGCGATGTCGTCGGGCGTGTTGGCGCGGCCGATCGGGATGCCGCGCTCCTGCTCGGCCTGCAGTTCCTCGATCGTGATGCCGCGCGCCGCGGCGCGGCCGACCGAATTGCGTTGGCCGAGCTCGGTGCGCGTGACGCCGGGGCAGATCGCGTTGACGTTGATGTCGTAGCGGCCGAGCTGCTGCGCCGCCATCTTGGTCAGCGCGATGACCGCGCCCTTGCTGGCGGCATAGGCCGCGTTCGATGCGCCGGCATAACCGCGGCCCGAGATCGAGGCGATATTGATGATGCGGCCACCGGTCTTGCGGTCGATCATCTCGCGCGCGGCGCGCTGCAGGCAGAAGAACACGCCCTTGGCGTTGACCCGGTGGATGCGGTCCCAGTCCGCCTCGGTCAAATCCATGATGTCGCTGTAGCGGGTGACGCCGGCGTTGTTGACGATGATGTCGAGGCGGCCGAACTGCTCGACGACGCGCGCCACCATCCGGTCGATGCTGGCGACGTCGCCGCAATCGGCCTCGATCGCCAAGCCCTCGTTGCCGGCGGCGTCGCTCGCGGTTTTCTGCGCGGCGGCGGCATCGATATCGGCGGCGGCAAGCGCCGCGCCCTCGCCTGCCAGCGCCAGCGCAATGGCGCGGCCGATCCCGGCGCCGGCGCCGGTCACCAGCGCGACTTTATTTTGCAGGCTCGGCATCGATTTCCTCCCGCCATCGTCATTGCGGGAAGCGTAGCGACGAAGCAATCTCGGGGGCAAGGAGACTCCCTGGCGCGAGATCGCTTCGCTGCGCTCGCGATGACAAATGCGAGAGGAAACTCGGATGCTCGCCAACATCCCCGCGACGCAGACCGTGATCGAGATCGAGAAGCCCGGGGGGCCGGAGGTGCTGGTGCCGGGCACGCGGCCGGTGCCCGAGCCGAAAGCCGGCGAGGTGCTGATCCGCATCGCCGCGACCGGGATCAACCGGGCCGACACGTTGCAGCGCATGGGCCGCTATCCGATGCCGCCGGGCGCCAGCGACATCCCCGGCCTCGAATGTGCCGGCACCATCGTCAAGCTCGGCGAGGGGGTGAGCGGCTTTGCGACCGGTGATGAGGTCTGCGCGCTGCTCGTCGCCGACGGCTATGGCGAATACTGCACGGTGCCGGCGGTGCAGTGTCTGCCGGTGCCGAGGGGCATCAGCCTCGTCGACGCCGGC
>JAFAWI010000594.1 GCA_019241915.1 Alphaproteobacteria bacterium | reverse complement strand
CTCAAGGACGTGCTGGGCGGCGTGTTCACCCGGCTGATCGACCGCAACACCACGATCCCGACCAAGAAATCGCAGACCTTCTCCACTGCCGAGGACAATCAGACCGCGGTGACGATCCGCGTCTTCCAGGGCGAGCGCGAGATGGCTGCCGACAACAAGCTGCTCGGCCAGTTCGACCTGGTCGGCATCCCGCCGGCGCGGCGCGGCATGCCGCAGGTCGAGGTCACGTTCGACATCGACGCCAACGGCATCGTCAACGTCTCGGCCAAGGACAAGGCGACCGGGAAGGAGCAGCAGGTCCGCATCCAGGCGTCGGGCGGGCTCAGCGACACCGACATCGACCAGATGGTCAAGGACGCCGAGGCGCACGCCGCCGAGGACAAGAAGCGGCGCGAGCTGGTCGAGGCCAAGAACCACGCCGACGGGCTGATCCACACGACGGAGCAGAGCCTGGCCGAGGCCGGCGACAAGGTGCCCGAAAGCGAGAAGGCGCCGGTGCAAGCGGCGATCCAGGCGCTCAAGGACGTGCTGGGCGGCGACAATGCCGACGAGATCAAGGCGAAGACCGAGGCGTTGGCCCAGGTCGCGATGAAGCTCGGCGAGCATATGTACAAGGCGCAGCAGGACACCGGCGGCGGCGCGCAAGGACCGGGCGGCGAAGGACCGCACGGTCCGGCCGGCTCGCAGGGCGGGCAGCATGCGGGGCATGACGATAACGTCGTCGACGCCGATTTCGAGGAAGTCGACGAGAAGAAGCGCGGCCAGGCCTAACCGGCCGCGCTTGCCAATCGGTATGACCATGGCTCACCCTCGGGCGCAGGCTCGGGGGTGAAGCTCCTCGCCCAAATGGATTAGCCGCAGAGGGGACCCGGGACGCACCCATGGCTAAGCAGGATTTCTACGAGACCCTCGGCGTCGGGAAGTCGGCAAGCGTCGACGATTTGAAGCGGGCCTACCGCAAGCTCGCGATGCAGTATCACCCGGACCGCAACGCCGGCGACAAGAGTGCCGAGCAAAAATTCAAGGACATCAACGAAGCCTACGACATTCTCAAAGACGACCAGAAGCGCGCCGCTTACGACCGCTTTGGCCACGCCGCGTTCGAAAACGGGTCGGGCGGCGGGGCCAGCGGCTTCGGCGGCTTTTCGGGCGGTTTCGCCGACATCTTCGAGGAGATGTTCGGGGCGATGGGCGGCGCTCGCCGCGATGCCGGCATGGCGCGCAGCGGCAGCGACCTGCGCTACAACCTGGAAATCTCGCTGGAAGACGCCTTCAAGGGCAAGCAGACGACGGTGCGCGTCAACACCTTTGCGCGTTGCGAGCCGTGCCACGGCAGCGGCGCCGAACCCGGCTCGTCGCCGACCGGCTGCCGCACCTGCCACGGTCATGGCCGCGTCCGGGCGCAGCAGGGCTTCTTCACGATCGAGCGCACCTGCCCGACCTGCCAGGGCGCGGGTACGGTGATCGAGAAGCCGTGCCGCTCGTGCGGCGGCCAGGGCCGGGTGCGCCGCGAAAAGACGCTGTCGGTCAGCATTCCGCCGGGGGTCGAGGACGGCACCCGCATCAGGCTGGCCGGCGAAGGCGAGGTCGGGCTGCACGGCGCCCCGCCCGGCGACCTCTACATCTTTATCGCGATCGCCCAGCATGCGATCTTCCAGCGCGACGGCGCCAACATCTATTGCCGGGTGCCGATCCCGTTCACGACGGCCGCGCTCGGCGGAACGATCGAGGTGCCGACGGTCGACGGCACCCGCACCAAGGTGACGGTGACGGCCGGGACGCAGTCGGGGCACCGGTTCCGGCTCAAGGGCAAGGGCATGACCGTGCTGCGCTCGCCGCTACGCGGCGACATGTATGTCAACGCCGTTGTCGAGACGCCCGTCAACCTCACAAAGCGCCAGCAGGAGCTGCTGCGCGAGTTCGAACGCGAAGGCGACGAGCACAAGACCAACCCCGAGACCGCCGGCTTCTTCGCCCGCGTCAAGGAATTCTTCGAGGACCTGCGGGACTAGAGGTGAGCTACCGGCGCCGCTTCGCCGCGGCCTCCATCGACGCGGCCGCGGTGGCGATGTCGCGCGGGTAGGTGCGCAGGCACGGCAGCACCACAAGACCGGCCGTAGCCATCGGCAGCAGGGCCAGCAAAAACGTCCACATCAGCCCGTGGTC
>JAFAWI010000497.1 GCA_019241915.1 Alphaproteobacteria bacterium | reverse complement strand
CGAGGGCCGCACCAAGCTCTCGCCGCTCGCGTTCTGCGGCTCGACCGAACTCGGCGGGCTCAACCAGTGGATCCACGTCTGGGCCTACAAGGATGCCGCCGAGCGGTTCCGCATCCGCGCCGAGGCGCAGAAGACCGGCGCATGGCCACCGGCGACGCGCGGCCAGTTCGTCCGCCAGGAGAACATGTTCGTGATACCGGCGCCGTTCTCGCCGCTGCACTAGCGACATTGGCGGTTTCTGCCGCTTCGTTGCGGGGGGAGCCGCCGGTCACGCCTCCTCATGGAAGCCTGCAAGCGTGGCCCGCGTCGCGTCTATCAGGCGCCGCAGCGCAAGGTCGGTTTCGGCAGTAGACCGGGTTCTCCGCTTGGTTAAGCACAGCTTCGGCCGCATTCGGCGTTTCCCCGGCGGACGCGGTCGGCAATTCATTGCGAGGGAAGCTCGCGGCCGGCCGCCAGCGGCAGCCGGATACGGAGCTGCATTTTTATCATCTCGATCCGTTTCCGGTGGCGGCGGGTCTGGCAGTCGCGGGCCGAGACGGCGTCACACCGGAACAACAACTGCGCTATCTCGACATCCGCAATCCCATCGGGTCGCGAGACGCTGGACGAAGACCGGCTGCAGCGCGAGCTGCCAGAGGATCTGCATTAGAAGCGCTCGGCGCTTCGCTAATCGTGCGGCGCCGGCAGTATCGTGCCGACCGGTAACACCTGCGGCGGCGGCGCCGTGATTTGGCCGATCAACTGACCGAGGCCGCGCTGCGGGACCGGGGCGGCTTCCACGGGTTCGGTCGGGAGAGGCCGTATCGGCATCCCCTGCGTTGCGGCCAGCATGAACGCCTTCCATGCCGGCGCCGGCAGCGAGCCGCCGGTTACCTTGTTCATCGGCGTGTTGTCGTCGTTGCCGAACCAGACGCCGGCGACAAGGTCGGCGGTGTAGCCGATAAACCAGGCGTCGCGGTACTCCTGGGTCGTGCCGGTCTTGCCCGCTGCGGGGCGCGGCAGGGCGGCGGACTTGCCGGTGCCATGGGTGATGACCCCTGACAGCAGCTGGTTCATGACGCCGACCTCGTCGGCCGGGACTACCTGACCCGGCCCCGAGCCCGCGCGGCGGTAGACGACAGCGCCGCTGCTGTCGCGGATTTCGCTGATGCCGTAGGCGAGGACGCCATTGCCGCCGTTGGCGAACGGTGCGTAGGCCGAGACCAATTCGAGCAGGTTCACCTCGTTGGTGCCGAGCGCGATGCTGGCGTCGCGCGCGAGGTCGGAGGTGATGCCGAGCCGGTTCGCCGCGGCGATCACCTGCAGAATGCCGGCGCGTTGGGCAACCTGCACCGCGACCGTGTTGACGGACTCGGCGAGCGCTTCGGCGACGCTGATTTCGCCGAGATATTTATTCGTGTAGTTGTGCGGCCGCCAATTGCCGATCTGGATTGGCCCGTCGACAAAGCGGTCGCCGGGGCGCAGTCCGGCCTCGATGCCGGCGAGGTAGACAAACGGCTTGAATGCCGAGCCCGGCTGACGCTGCGCCTGGGTGGCGCGGTTGAACTGGCTTTCGTTGTAGTCGCGGCCGCCGACCATCGCGCGCACCGCGCCGTCCGGTGTCATCGCCACCAGCGCGCCCTGGCTCACCACATCTTGCAATCCGTGCCGCGCCAAGGTGTCGGCGATGACGCTTTCGGCCGCCGCCTGCATGCGCGGGTCGAGCGTCGTGCGGACGGTCAGGTCGCGATTGCCGGTGCCGGCAAAGTCGCGCACCTGGTCGGCGACCCAATCGGCGAAATAGCGCATGCCGGGCCGGGCGAGCGCGATTTTGTTCAGCTCGACCCCGGAACGTTGGGCCGCTGCCTCCTGCGGCTGGTCGATCGCGCCGGTCTCGACCATCAGGTCGAGCACCTGCGCTGCGCGGGCCGCGGTCTTTTCCTTGTCGCGCGTCGGGCTGAACCGGGTCGGCGCCTTCAGCAGACCGGCGAGCACCGCGCTTTCGTAGAGGTTCAGCCTGGCGGCCGATTTGCCGAAATAGCGGTGGGCGGCGGCATCGACGCCATAGGCACCGGCGCCGAGATAGACCCGGTTCAGGTAGATTTCGAGAATCTGGTCCTTGTTGAAATGGCGTTCGAGCCAGAGGGCAAGCAACGCCTCGCGGATTTTGCGCCCGAGGCTGCGCTCGGGGGTCAGAAACACGGTCTTGGCGAGCTGCTGGGTGATCGTGCTGCCGCCCTGAACGAGGTGGCCGCTCTTGACGTCGGCGAACGCGGCGCGCACCAGACCCACCGGGTCGATGCCGAAATGGCTGTAGAAGCGGCGGTCTTCGGTCGCAATCACCGCCTTTGGCAGCCACGGCGACATCTGCTTCAAGGTCAGCGGCTGGCCGAAGAGGTCGCCAAAGGTCGCGAGGATGCTGCCGTCGGCGGCGAGGATGGTGACGCTCGGCCGGCGCTCCGCTGCGGTCAGCTGATCGGTGTCGGGCAGGGTCAGCGCAAAGTAGCCGATGCCCCCGCCGCCGATGATCGCAGCCCAGAGAAACAGCAGCACCGCGAGGCGCAGCAGCTGCCGCCCCCAGCCACGCCGGCCGTGCGTCGGCTCGCGCCGCCTCGGTGCTTCACGCCGGCGGCGCGCG
>JAFAWI010000333.1 GCA_019241915.1 Alphaproteobacteria bacterium | reverse complement strand
GGGGCATTACCCGGATTGTCGCTGGCGCCTATCTTTTCGCTCATGCTCAGGCTCGCTTTTCTCGTACTGACTCTAACAATCGCGCTCGTGCTCACGCCATCTCCTGCGATCGCGTTCGACCTGTTCGCGAGGCATGAGGTAACGGCGCAATTCGCAACCCAGGACGGGAAGCCGCTGGCGAACGCCGAGGTGCAGGTGTTCGCCCCTGGCGTCGCTAAGACTCCGGTGATCACCGGGCGCACCGACGCTGAAGGAAAATTTGTTTTCGACGCCGACCAAGAGGGCTTCTGGAGCGCCGAAGCGAAGGGCGCCGATCAGGTAGCGCGGCTGATGATCCGCGTCGGAGGCGAATCGCAGCAATCACAGTCCCGGATTTCCCCGTTTCTCGTCATCGGCGTGCTCGCCGTTCTTCTCGCTCTCGCGATTTGGTACCGGCTGCTGCGCACCCGAAGCCGCCGGCCCCGCCCCTGAGTTTATGTCCGCATTTCTTTGGCTCGTCGGGCTGGCAACCTTGCTGGCCACATCGGCGCCGGCGGTCGGCGCCGGGCTCGCTCTGGTGCTCGCGGTCGATGTGTCGGCGAGTGTGACGGCCGATTCCTATCTGCTGCAGCGCGACGGCATTGCGCGTGCCTTCGAGAACCCGCGCCTGGTCGCCGCGATCTCGGCTGTCCCCGGGGGCATTGAAGCGCTGGTGCTCGAATGGTCCGATCCCGACCGCATCGCGATCACCGTCGGATGGACGCGGCTTGCGGACGCGAACAGCGCCGCCGCTTTCGGGGCCGCCGTCGTTGCGACAAAACGCAGTTCCGAAGGGCTGACTGCTATCGGTCCGGCACTGCTCGCCGCCGCCGCCGCGTTCGACCATACGCCCGAGCCGGCGCCGCGCCGGATCATCGATATCTCCGGCGACGGCATGGCCAATTTCGGGCCGCCTCCGGCCGCGGCGCGCGACCGCGTCGTTGCGGCGGGAACCACGATCAACGGATTGGCGATCCTCACCGAGGAGCCGTGGTTGGAGGCGTATTACCGCAGCAACGTGATCGGCGGACCCGGCGCCTTTGTCGTCGCCGCGCGGGATTTCCGCAGCGTTGCCGACGCGATCCTGCGCAAGCTCGTGCAGGAGATCGCCGGGGCATCCAGCGCTCAGATGCAGTAGGTCCGGATCGGTTCGAAGCCGTTGAAGCCGACCGAGGCGTAGCTCGCCGTGTAGGCGCCGGCCGACAGGATCTCGACCTTGTCGCCGACCCGCAGGGCGAGCGGCAGCCGGTACTCGGTCTTCTCGTAGAGGATGTCGGCGCTGTCGCAGGTCGGTCCGGCGAGGACGACGGGTCCGGCCGACCCGCCGCGGCCCGGCGCTACGATGCGGTATTTGATGCTCTCGTCCATCGTCTCGGCCAGCCCGTTGAACTTGCCGACGTCGAGATAGACCCAGCGCCGCTCGTCGCCGCCGCCTTTTTCGGCAATCAGCACGACCTCGCTCTGGATGACCCCGGCATCGCCAACCAGCGAGCGGCCCGGCTCGATGACGATCTCCGGCAAGTCATTGCCGAAATGCCGCGTGATGGCGGCCATCACCGCCCGCGCGTAGCGCTCCACCCCCGGCACCTCGCCGCTGTAATGCGCCGGGAAGCCGCCGCCGATATTGACCATACGAAGATTGATATCGGCCTCCGCGAGCACCGAGAACATCCGCGCCGCGGTACCGACCGCGCCATCCCACTGTCCGAGGTCGGTCTGCTGCGAGCCAACATGGAACGAGATGCCATAGGGGTCGAGACCGGCGTCGCGGGCCTGGCGCAACAGCGCGACCGCCATTTCCGGCGCGCAGCCGAACTTGCGCGACAGCGGCCATTCGGCGCCGTCGCAGGCGACCAAAATCCGGCAGAAGACGCTTGCGCCGGGGGCGGCGCGGGCCAGTTTTTCGAGCTCGTGAGCGCTGTCGAAGGCAAACAGCCGCACCCCGGCCTGATACGCGTAGGCGATGTCCTTTTCCTTCTTGATCGTGTTGCCGAAAGACAACCGGTCGGGGGCGACCTCATTGCCGAGGCAAAGCTCGATTTCGCCGCGGCTCGCGACATCGAAACTGGCGCCCTTCCGGCTGAGCACGCCGACG
>JAFAWI010000301.1 GCA_019241915.1 Alphaproteobacteria bacterium | reverse complement strand
CCGTTCTGGGCGGCCGCACAGGAAATGAAGATGCCGGTCTCGCTGCACGCGATCACCGGCATGGGGGTCGAGAGCCAGTGGAACTGGGGCGAGCGCTACATGCGCACCACCGTGCTCGGCTACGAGGTCGAGAAAACATTCAGCGTGCTGATCTTCTCCGGCGTGCTCGACCGCTTCCCCAAGCTGCAGATCGTCTCGGCCGAGAACAATATCGGCTGGATCCCTTATTATCTGCAGCGGATGGACCGCGTCGCCGAGCGCTCGCGCGCCGCCGCCGGCTTCACCCAGAAGCTGAAGCCGAGCGAATATTTTCGCCGCCAGATGTGGGCCACCTATATCGACGACTTTGTCGGCGTCGCCAACCGCGAGTTTGTCGGGGTTGACCGCATGATGTGGTCGTCCGATTACCCGCACCAGGCGTCGTCGTGGCCGCACTCGCAGGAAGTCGTCGCCCGCGACTTCAAGGATGCCAGCGACGAGGACCGCTTCAAGATCACCCGCGGCAACGTCGCCCGGCTTTACGGGTTCGCAATCTGACGCCGGCTTAATCGCTGCGGGATGAGGGCGCCAAAGGGCAGAGCGTGAGCGAGGACAAAGCCGCCGCCGCGGAGGCGTGGCGCCGCGCCTTGGCCGCGACCGCACCGATTGCGCAACAGCCCGACGTCACGCTGCCCGTCGTCATCGAGCGTCTGGCCGAGCGCTACGGCGATACCCCGGCGCTGATCTCCGAACGCCAATCCCTCACCTACGCGGGTCTTGCCGGCCGCGCGGCACGTTACGCGGGCTGGGCCTTGGCGCAAGGCATCGTTGCCGGCGACGTGGTCGCGCTGATGATGCCGAACGGCCCCGAATATCTCGCAATCTGGCTCGGTGTTACGCGGGTCGGCGGGGTGGTCGCGCTGTTCAACACCAACCTCACCGGGGCGGCGCTGCGCCACGCAATCGACATCGTCGCGCCGCGCCACATCGTCGCCGATGCCGCACTGGCCGCCGCCATCGACGCGGTCCGGCCGCACCTGGCAACGCCGGCACAGGCGTGGATTTGCGGCGGCGAACGCGCCGGCTTCTTACCTGTCGAAGACAGCGCCCCGCCGCTGCGCGCGGTGCGCGATCGCGTGCCGCCGACACTGCGCGACCGCGCCCTTTACATCTACACCTCGGGCACCACCGGCCTGCCCAAGGCGGCAAGCGTCAGCCACCATCGCATCATGCAATGGAGCCACTGGTTTGCCGGGCTGATGGACGTGCGGCCCAACGACCGCCTGTACAACTGCCTGCCGATGTACCACAGCATCGGCGGCGTCGTGGCGACCTGTGCACCGCTCGTCGGCGGCGGCTCGGTGGTGATCCGCGAGCGCTTTTCGGCAAGCCGCTTCTGGGACGACATCGCCGACAACGGCTGCACGCTGTTCCAGTATATCGGCGAATTATGCCGCTACCTTGCGGCCGCGCCACCGCACCCGCGCGAGCGTCAGCACCGGCTGCGGCTTGCCTGCGGCAACGGGCTGCGCGGGGACGTCTGGCCGCGTTTCCAAAATCGCTTCGGCGTTCCGCGAATTATCGAATTTTATGCCGCCACTGAAGGGGCGTTCTCGCTGTACAATTGCGAGGGCAAGCCGGGTGCGGTCGGGCGGGTGCCGCCGTTTCTGGCGCACCGTTTCCCGGTCGCACTGGTGCAGATCGATCGCGATACCGGCGAGCCGCTGCGGGGGACCGACGGGTTCTGCCGGCGCTGCGCCGTGGACGAGCCGGGCGAGGCGATCGGCAAGCTCGCCGACGGCGGCGCCCGTTTCGAGGGCTACACCGACCCGGCAGCGTCGCAACGCAAGGTGCTGCACGACGTCTTCAGTGCCGGCGACGCGTGGTACCGCACCGGCGATTTGATGCGCAAAGATGCGGCCGGCTTCTTTTATTTTGTCGACCGGCTCGGCGACACGTTTCGCTGGAAGGGGGAGAACGTCTCGACCACCGAGGTCGAGGCAGCGGTCGCCGCCACGCCCGGAATCGTCGAGGCCGTGGTCTACGGCGTCGCCGTGCCCGGCGCCGACGGCCGCGCCGGCATGGCCGCCGTCGTTGCAACCGACGACTTCGACCCCACCCGCTTTGCCGCGCATCTCGCCGAGCGGCTGCCGGAATATGCCCGGCCGCTGTTCCTGCGCCTGTGCCGCTCAATCGCGGCCACCGGCACCTTTAAGCCGCAAAAACGCGCGCTCGCCGACGCGGGCTTCGACCCCTGCGCCACCGGCGATCCACTCTACATCTTCGACAAGGACGCCGGTACCTTCGTCCCGCTCGACTCGGCGCGCCACGCGCGCCTGCAGCAGGGCGCCATGCGGCTGTAGCTTGATCTAAGCGGTGCTGCCGGCATCGACCGTCACCACGGTGCCGGTAATGTTGCGCGCGGCCTCGCTCATCAAAAACGCGACTGTCTCGGCGACGTCGGCGGGCTCGGCAAGGCGCGCCAGCGGGCTGCG
>JAFAWI010000169.1 GCA_019241915.1 Alphaproteobacteria bacterium | reverse complement strand
CCGGAGCGCGAGATCGTCGTGACGCTGGGCTCGAAGGAGGGCTTCGCCAACCTCGCCCAGGCCATCACCGCGCCGGGCGACACGGTTATCGTCCCCAACCCGAGCTACCCGATCCATTCGTTCGGTTTCATCATGGCAGGCGCCGCGGTGCGCCATGTGCCGATCGGGCCGGGGGTCGATTTCCTCGACGAGCTGAAGAAAACGGTCAGGCATTCGATCCCGGCGCCGCTGGCGGTTGTGCTCAACTTCCCGGCCAACCCCACGGCGATGACGGTCGATCTCGACTTCTACGGCGAGATCGTCGATTTCTGCCGGCATCACGGCATCTGGGTGCTCAGCGACCTCGCCTACGCCGAAATCTATTTTGACGACAAGCCGCCGCCGTCGATCTTCGAGGTGCCGGGCGCCAAGGACATTGCGGTCGAGTTCACCTCGCTGTCGAAGACCTATTCGATGGCGGGCTGGCGCATCGGCTTTGCGGTCGGCAACCAGCGGCTGATCGCGGCGCTGACCCGGGTGAAGTCATATCTCGACTACGGCGCGTTCACGCCGATCCAGGTGGCGGCGACCGCCGCGCTCAACGGCCCGCAGGACTGCATCGCCGAGATCCGCCAGCGCTACAAGGCGCGCCGCGACGTGCTGGTCGACGGGCTGCGCCAGGCCGGCTGGGACATCCCGGCGCCGCCGGCGACGATGTTTGCCTGGGCGCCGGTGCCCGAGGAATTCAAGAACCTCGGCAGCCTCGCCTTCTCCAAGCTGCTGCTGGAGCGCGCCAATGTCGCGGTGTCGCCGGGGGTCGGCTTCGGCGAATACGGCGAAGGCTTTGTGCGCATCGCCCTGGTCGAAAACCGCCAGCGGCTGCGCCAGGCGACGCGCAACATCAAGGCCTTCCTCGCCGGTCGCAACGACACCGCCGACCTCCGCCGCGCCCAGAGGATGCAGGCCGCGAAGTAGCGCCCATCCATTTGACTTAGCCGGCGCGGCTCCCTATGTTCCGCGGCTCGCGAGGAAGCCGGACATGAAGATCGTCAATTCGCTGAAGACACTGAAGAAGCGCGACAAGAACTGCCGTGTCGTGCGCCGGCGTGGCCGCGTGTTTGTGATCAACAAGGCCAACCCGCGCTTCAAGGCCCGCCAGGGCTGAGGACTGCGCTGGACGCCAGCGACATCGCTCGCTGAGCGCACGACATCTCCGCTAAAATCAGCGCAATTTAATCGTACGACCGCCCGGCAACGCGGGAGCGCGCCACTGCGGCTTCCTGTAATTCCCGCAGATGTCACAAAGAACAGGAGAGTTGCTGGCATCTAGACGGCGTGATGTTGCGCCCCGGTGTGGGCGATGACAGAGTTACCCATGGAGATGCCGCCGCCCGATGCCGGGGTGATCGCGCGCCGCGTCCAAATTGCGGCGGCGTTGAGGCGGCTTATGGCGTCGCCCGCGGCAGTGATCGAGGCGGAGCCGGCGCGCCGCGCCTATGAGAGCGACGGGCTGACGGCCTACCGCCAGCCGCCGCTGGTCGCGGTGCTGCCGTCCACCGTCGCCGAAGTCGCCGCGGTGTTGCGCTACTGCAACGAGCACCAGATCAAGGTGGTGCCGCGGGGCGCCGGCACCTCGCTGTCCGGCGGCGCGTTGCCGCTCGCCGACGGCGTGCTGCTCGGCATGGCAAAATTCAACAAGATTGTTGCGATTGACTACGCAAACCGCTGCGCCGTGGTGCAGCCGGGGGTCACCAACCTCGCGATCAGTCAGGCGGTCGAGGCCGAGGGCTTCTACTACGCGCCCGACCCTTCGAGCCAGATCGCCTGCACGATCGGCGGTAACGTAGCCGAGAATTCGGGCGGGGTGCATTGCCTCAAATACGGGCTGACCACCAATAACCTGCTCGGCGTCGAGTTCGTCACCATCGACGGCGAGGTGGTTCGCATCGGCGGCCGGCATTTCGATTCGGAGGGCTACGATCTGCTCGGCATCGTGACTGGCTCCGAGGGGCTGCTCGGGGTCGTCACCGAGGTCACGGTGCGCCTCCTCAAAAAGCCGCCGACCGCGCGAGCGGTGCTGGTCGGCTTTGCCCGCACCGAAGACGCCGGCGATTGCGTCGCGGCGATTATCGGCGCCGGCATCATCCCCGGTGGTATGGAGATGATGGACCGGCCGGCGATCCACGCCGCCGAGGCATTCGTTGGTGCAGGCTATCCGCTCGATGTCGAGGCGCTGTTGATCGTCGAGCTCGACGGCGCGGCGGTGGAGGTCGATCATCTATTGGGGGTCGTCGAGCGGCTGTCCCGCGACAACCGCGCGGTATCGCTCAAGGTGAGTGAGAACGAAGCCCAGCGGCTGTCGTTCTGGGCCGGGCGCAAGGCCGCCTTCCCCGCGGTCGGCCGCATCTCGCCCGATTATTACTGCATGGACGGCACCATTCCGCGCGGCCGGCTCGGCGAGGTGCTGCGCGAGATTTCAGCGCTCTCGCAGCGCCACGGGCTGCGCGTCGCCAATGTCTTTCACGCCGGCGACGGCAATCTGCACCCGCTCATTCTCTACGACGCAAACGAGCCGGGCGAAATCGAACGCGCAGAGGAATTCGGCGCCGACATTCTCAAGCTTTGCGTCGAGGTCGGCGGCGTGCTGACCGGCGAGCATGGGGTCGGGGTCGAAAAGCGCGATCTGATGGGCACGATGTTCGACGAGACGGACCTGGCGCAACAGCAGCGCCTCAAATGCGCGTTCGACCCGGACGGGCTGCTCAACCCCGGAAAGGTGTTCCCCGAGCTGCACCGCTGTGCCGAGCTGGGCCGCCTGCATGTGCATCACGGCGCACTGCCGCACCCGGACTTGCCGCGATTCTAATGGCGTCATTGCGAGGCGCCGTCAGGCGCCGCGACAATCTCGTTCCGGAGAGGGCCAAGGCGTAACGAGATTGCTTCGTCGTCATGCTGCGCCAAGACGTTAGCCCGGCGGAGGATAGGTCTCGTGTTGCGGCAACGCGTCGATGATGTCGTACCAGGGTGCTTTGCTGCGGACAAACGCGTGGTTCTCCGCACGCACGCCAGGATCGCCGTCGAGTGTGGCCAAGGCGATGCCGAATTCGGTCAGGGTGCGTGGATTGGCGGCAGCGAGCGGCCAATCCGGCTCGGCGCGATTAACCACCGCCGAGCCGCAAACGCGGCAAAAGCCGCGGCTATATCCGGGTGTCGCCTGGTAATACGTTACCAGCTCCTCGCCTTGAACCCAGTGAAAATCCTGCCGGCTCACCCGCGCTCGGGTGCGAAACGCCGCACCGTGCTGCTTTTGACAGAGGGTGCAATAGCAGTTGAGCGGCCGCAGCAGCGGCCCGATGATCTCGAACTTGATGCCGCCGCAGAGGCAGCTTCCACGAATCGCGGGCATTGCTGAGGCCTCCCTTGTTACGTCTGGCGTCGACGCGCTAAGTGGACAATATGACCCGTTTCGTCCCGACCTCGATCGACGAATTGCGCGAGGCGGTCGCGACGGCGCTGGAAGCGGGGGAGCCGATCGAGCTGTTGGCCGGCGGGTCGAAGCGTGAGCTCGGCCGGCCGCTGCAGACCCCGCATGTGCTCGACCTGTCGCGCCTCTCAGGGGTCCGCGACTATGCACCGAGCGAGCTGGTGCTGACCGCCGCCGCCGCGACGCCGCTCGCCGAGATCGAACGGCTGCTGGCGGCGCAGGATCAGATGCTGGCGTTCGAACCGCCGGATTGGCGCGGGCTGCTCGGGCAGGCGCACGGCTCGCCGACCCTGGGCGGCATCCTTGCGTGCAATCTTTCCGGGCCGCGGCGCTTTAAGGCGGGCGCCGCGCGCGACCATTTTCTCGGCTTCACCGCGGTCAGCGGTCGCGCGGAAATCTTCAAGGCCGGCGGCAAGGTCGTCAAGAACGTCACCGGTTATGACTTGCCGAAACTGATGGCGGGCTCCCACGGCACGCTCGCGGCACTGGCCGAGGCCACGGTGAAGGTACTGCCGCGTCCTGAAACCGCAGCGTCCGTGCTCATTCTCGGCGTGGTGCCGGACGATGCGGCGCGCGTAATGGCGGCGGCACTCGGCTCGCCGCATGAGGTGACGGGCGCGGCCTATCTGCCGCCGCAAACGCCGCGTGCCGCACCGCTGCCCGCGGCGATGGGAGTGGTTGCGCTTCGCGTCGAGGGGCCGGAGCCGTCGGTCGTCTTTCGCCGCGATGCTCTGCTCGCCGAACTCGCCGCCGGCCGCGATGCGGCCTCGCTCGGTGACGCCGATAGCGCGCGGCTGTGGCGCGACATCGGCAATATCGCGCCTCTGGCCGCGCTTGCCGAGCGCGCGGTGTGGCGCGTCTCCGTCGCACCGAGCCGCGGCGGCGAGGTGGCACAAGCGGTCGCGCGGGCGGTCGATGCGATGTGGTTTCTCGACTGGGGCGGCGGGCTCGTCTGGCTCGCCGTGGCCGATCAGCCCGATGGCGGCGCCGGCGTGATCCGTGCCGCTGTCGGGGCAACGGGCGGCGGTCACGCGACGCTGGTGCGGGGCGCACCCGGCCTGCGCGCCGCGGTGCCGGTCTTCGAGCCGCAGCCGGCGCCGCTCGCCGCATTGTCGCGACGCGTTAAAGAAAGCTTCGATCCGCGCCATATCCTGAACCCCGGCCGCATGGTTGAAGGCGTTTAGGTGCGCACCGATTTCACGCTCGATCAGCTCGCCGATTCCGACACCCGGGAATCGGAAAAGATTCTGCGCGCCTGCGTGCATTGCGGGTTTTGCACTGCGACGTGCCCGACTTATGTGTTGCTCGGGGACGAGCTCGACGGTCCGCGCGGTCGCATCTACCTGATCAAGAACATGTTGGAGGACGGCGGCCCGGTGCCCGCGGAGACCGTGACGCATGTCGACCGCTGCCTGTCGTGTCTCGCGTGCATGACGACCTGCCCGTCGGGGGTCAATTACATGCATCTCGTCGATCACGGCCGGCGCCACATCGAACAGCATTACCGGCGGCGGCCGGCCGAGCGCCTATTGCGCCGCCTGCTCGGCGCCGTGCTGAGCCGGCCGATGCGGTTTCGTACGGCGCTGCGAGCGACGTCGCTGGCGCGGCCGTTCCGAGCGGTGCTGCCCAGCCGCCTGCGCGCGATGCTGAGCCTGGTGCCGGCGAGGCTGCCGCTGCCGTCGCTGGCCGACCGGCCGCAGGTCTTTCCGGCCGAAGGAGAGCGGCGGATGCGCGTGGCGTTGCTGCCGGGCTGCGCGCAGCAGGTGCTGGCGCCCGAGATCAACGAGGCGACGATCCGCCTGCTCACGCGGCACGGCTGCGAGGTCGTCGTCGCGGAGGGCAGCGGCTGTTGCGGCGCGCTGCCCCATCACCTGGGGCAGCAGGACGAGGCGCTCGGGTTTGCGCGCGCCAATATCGACGCCTGGTCCGGCGTGCTCGCTGATGCCGAGCTTGACGCGATCGTCGTCAACGCCTCCGGCTGCGGCACGATGGTCAAGGATTACGGCTTTCTGTTTCGCGAGGATGCGGGTTACGCCGCGAAGGCGGCGCAAATCGCGGCATTGGCGCGCGATGTATCGGAGGTCGCGGCTGAACTCGCCATCACCGCGCCGGCGGGCGAGGGGCGGCGGTTGCGGGTCGCCTACCATTCGGCGTGCTCGCTGCAGCACGGCCAGCAGTTGCATCGCGAGCCAAAGGCGCTACTCGCCGCGGCCGCGTACGAGGTCGTCGACATTCCCGAGCCGCATCTATGCTGCGGCTCGGCCGGCACCTACAACCTCCTGCAGCCCGAGCTGGCGACCGCGCTGCGCGACCGCAAGCTCGCCAACATCGCCCGAACCGGCGCCGACGTCGTCGCCGCCGGCAATATCGGCTGCATCACTCAGCTCGCCGGCGAGGCCGGCGTGCCGGTCGTTCACACCGTGGAACTGCTCGATTGGGCGACCGGCGGGCCTATTCCGGCCGGGCTCGCCAGCGCCGCACAATCAATGGAATCAGCAGACTCGCCACCAGGGCGGTGAGACCGATTACGGTCGGCCACAACCAGTCGCCGGCGCCAAGCATTGCCTGCTCGCCGGCCGCCCCCAGCTCGACCGCCGCCACCGTCGTCGGCATCTGGCCGAGCAGCGACCCTAGTGCGTAATCGCCGAGCCCCACGGAGGTCAGACCCAGCGCGTAATTCGTCAAACTGTGGGGGATCACCGGCACCAGACGAATCAAGGCGATCGTCCGCCAGCCGCCGTGTCCGGCACGTTCGAGCGCCGCGGTGAGGCGCGCCCATCGCGCGCGCTCGAACATGCGGCCCCGGAGATAGCGGGCCAGTAAGAATCCGGCGATTGCGCCGATCGCGCCGCCGATTGAAGCCCATACGAGGCCCCGCCACATGCCGAAGACGATCCCCGCAGCCACGCCGAGCAGCGTGCGCGGCAGAAAGGTGAGACTGGCAACGATGTGCAGCGCCAAAAACACAATCGGCGCCGCCGGACGGCCGCGGATCAGGCTCGCTAGCGTCGCCGGATCGAGGTCGCGGCGCCAGCGCCACGCGGCGGCAATTCCCGCAGCGACGACCAACAATAGAAACACCTGTCCGGCGCGGCGCAGACTGCTGAGCGGTTGCGGCTCGGCGAGCCCGGAGAGCTCAGCCTCGCTCATACGGCGGGGGCGGCAGGTGCTTTGGCCGAACGGGGAGCGGCGCTTTCATGCTCCGCTTCCGCGACCGCAACCGCCTCCGGCAGCAACTTTGGCCGGGCCTGCCGGCGGCGCAGCCACATCACGCCGAGCAGGTCGGTGATGCCGACCCAGAGCCGGTCCCAGGTGCCGTATTTCGACACGCCCCGCTCGCGCGGGCGGTGGTTGACGGGCAGCGAACGCACAATGCCGCCCTCGCGCAGCACCAGCGCCGGCAGGAAGCGGTGCTGGTGGTCGAAAAACGGCAAGTCGAGGTAGAGCGACCGCGGAAACAGCTTCAGCCCGCAGCCGGTATCCGGCGCGTCGTCGTGCAGCATTGCACGGCGCGCCGCGTTCGCAATCTTCGACGACCGGCGCTTTACCCAGCTGTCGTGTCGGCGAGCGCGGTGGCCGGCGATCAGCAGCGGCGGGTCGGCCGCCGCAGCGTGGGCGATCTGCCACAACGATGGGATATCGGCCGGGTCGTTCTGGCCGTCGCCGTCGAGCGTCGCGATCCACCGGGCGCGCGCGGCTTTGACGCCGCTGCGGATCGCCGCGCTCTGGCCGCAGCTTGCCACGTGCCGCACGATGCGCAGCCGGGGGTTCGCGCTCTGCAGCCGGGCGAGCTCTGCCGCAGTCGCGTCGGTGCTGCCGTCGTCGACATAGACGATCTCGTAGTCGAGACCGGCGACGCCCAGAGCGGCGTCGATCTCGACGACCAGCGGCGCGATGTTGCCGGCCTCGTTCTTGACCGGGATGACGATCGATAAATCCACGTCTTCAGCTGTCATTGCGAGCGCAGCGAAGCAATCTCGTACCGGCAGGACCAGGCGGCGAGAGATTGCGTGGCTCCGCTCCTCGCAATGACGCCGCGGCTCAGGCCGCCGCGGCGAGCGCCGCGCTGACGTTCTTGTGGAAATGCTGCAGCGCCGGCTCGTTGCGGCCAAAGGTGATGACGTCCTGCGCACCCGAGCGAAAACCGACCTGCATCCCCTCGCAGGTCGGAAAATCCTCCATCTCGACCGTCGCCATCAGCAGGTTGAAGTTGCGGTCCCAATGGTCCTTGTTGGCCTGTGTCTCAACCGGGTCGGGGATGTAGAGCGAGACGTACATCAGGCACTCGTCCGGCTTGTCGCCGGGGAAGAAATGCCAGGTCTCGACGTGGTCGCGCTGGTAGGTGAAGACCGTGTTGGGGAACAGCACGCAGATCACCACCGTGTTGTCGAAGACGTCCCATTGGTGCTCGGGCAGGGTGCGCAGCGTGTCGAAGGTTTTGCGCGCCGCCAGCATCCGATGGTTCGGGCCAAACGCGTCAAAGGTGCAGCGGTTGCTGTGGAATAGCGGGTCGACCGTGTTTGGGTGCAGATGCTGCAGGTGATAGGTCTCGCCAAACGTGTCGACGCCGAGCTTCCAGTTGAACTTGCGGCGCAACACGCGGGTCTCGTAATGATGCCAGTTTTCGAGGCCGTAGGCGGCAAGATCGCCGCTTAATCCGCCGAGCATCCGATCGACGTCGAAGGCCGCCGCCGGGTCGGGCGACACCCAGATCATCCCGTATTTCTCGGCGACAGGCAGCCCCGTCAGACCGTGCGTTGCACGCTCGGCAGCGGCGAACGAGCGCTCGTCGGGACGCGCCATCAACGCGCCGTCAAGGCCGTAGCACCAGCCGTGATAGGGGCAGCGGAAGTCGCGCAGCTTGCTGCCGCTGCCGTCGGCGACGCGCGCGCCGCGATGGCGGCAGACGTTGAGAAAGGCGCCGAGCCCGCCCTCGGCGTTGCGCGCCAACAGGATCGGCACGCCCGCATAATCATGCGTCATCCAGTCGCCGGGGTTGGGCAGCAGCGCCGACAGGCCGATGTTGAACGCGCCCCTGCGGAAGAACAGCTCCTTCTCGCGCGCGGCCTGCTCCGCGCAGGTATAGTCGCTGACCGGATTGCGATAGATGTCGTCCGCCAATGCGGTCGTGCGGTTGTCGAGGAAGCCGAGCAGCTTGCGCGCCTCGGCGATCTGATCCTCTCGCCGCATGGCCATTCTCCTTCCGTGCCGGCGCGACAAATAGCAGAAACCGGCCCGCGCTAATAGCGTAGCCGGTAGTAGGCGAGCCCGATTGCCTCATGCAGCGCGTGGTAGCTGTCGAGCAAGGCGCCGGTGCTCGGCACATAATCGTCGAGCCGGTCGGTGTCGTCGTAGGTGCGCGGTGTCGGCCACGGAACCGCGTGCAGCCCGGCGCGCTCGAACGCCCACATGGCCCGCCGCAAGTGCCAGGCATGCGTCACCAGAACGATCGTTCCGATCCCGAGCGGCTTGAGCAGCTCGGCGGTGTTGCGCGCATTCTCCCAGGTGGTGCGCGAGCCGTCTTCGGCCCAACTGACCGGCACGGCAAAATCCTGTTCGAGCGCCGCCTTCATCAGGCTGGCTTCGCTGACATGCGCGCCGCCTACCAGGCCGCCGCTGACCGCCACCTTGAGCCTGAGCCGGCGGTAGGCCTGCGCCCCGAAATAGACCCGCTGCAGCGACCAGAGGCCGAGCGTGTCGGGCACCATTTCCCCGTCGCCGCGGTGCACCCCGCCGCCAAGCACGACGATAGCCCGCGCGGCCGCGAAATCCGGATTGTCGGGAACCGCGATCTCAACATCCTCCATCATCCGCGCCGACACCGCCGGCAGCGCCGCAAGATAGAGCAGGCTGGTCGCGACGATCATCGCGATACCGAGGCCGACCCTGGGGTGCCACAAGGTCAGCCATGCCCCCGCCGCGGCCAACAGGATCAAGCCGGTCGGCGGCAGCAGGAAGTCAGTCGGTATCAGCCCCTGCATGCATCGCACCCGCCCGCCCGGCCGGGGTCTGCCGTCGCTACTTGCCGCGCACGTATTTGCGGCAGACCAGCCGCAGATGGTCGCGGAAATGCGGCCGCAGCTTTTCCGTCCACGGCGTGTTGGCCGCGTTCTTCCAGGCCGGCGTCGCCTGCACATCGGGCGATTCGAGGTGGTAGAGCGCGACGTATTTGCGGTTGGCCGCGGTCGCATGGAAGCGCCGCGCCATGATCACTCCCGGCACGGCTGCGAGCTGTGGGATGTGCTCGGTGTTGTACCATTCGTTGAACTCGGCTTCGTGCTCGGGCACGACGTTCATCGCGTTGAGCAGGAAGCCTTCGGCATGCTCGGGCGCGAGCAGGTCGCCGGGCAGTATCTGCTCGCCCTCAAAGCGCATCAGCCGTTCGTAGCGGCTGCCGAGCCGCTTCGACCACGGCGACAGGTTGACCCCGCCGATTGCCTGGTAGCCAGGCGTTTTCAGCACCTCGACCGTTTCCAGATCGTAGGTCGCGACCGAGATCTTGCGGTCGGCGACGCCGATCCAGCGCTGGCAGCGCAGGAAGCCCGGGCAGGCGACGCGCTCGGGCATGTGCTCGGTATCGTACCAGTCGTGAAACTCGTCCTCCGCCGCGTTTGCCATGTTCATCGAGGCGATCAGGATGCCCTTGGCCATTGTCGGTGCCTTTTCGCTGGTGCGCTCAGACCCCACTATAGACCGGGATCACCGCGCCGCGGGTCGCCCGATTGCCGGGCGAGGCGAGAAAGCAGATCAACTCGGCCAGGGCCGCCGGCGCGACCCAGCGCCGATGCGGCGCATCGGGCATTGCCGCACGGTTGGCCGCCGTGTCGAGCACCGAAGGCGCCACCGCGTTGACCCAGATTTCCTCGCCGGCAAGTTCCTCGGCCAGCGCCTGGGTCAGCGCCGCGACCGACGCTTTCGACGCGGCATAGGCTGCCATCCCCGCGCCCAGGCGCGGTTCGACGCCGGGACGCGCCGCGACATTGACGATCCGCCCGCCTGCGGCGCCCTCCGGTCCTTGCGCGCCGCGCGTCCGGATCGCGCCGATCGCAGCGCGCGTGCACAGAAAGCACGACAGCGCGTTCATCCGGAACTGCGCCGCGAAATCGGCCGCCGAGGTCTCCGCCACCGGCGCCATCGCAAAGCCGCCCGCAAGATGGATCGACGCCCAGAGCGGCGGCAGCCCCGCGTAAAAGCGCTGCACCGCCGCCTCGTCGGCGAGGTCGAAGCCAGTGGTCACATGCACACCGGCATCGTTCTTGTGCGCGTAAGAAGCAAGCTCGGCGGCTACCAGGTTGGTCACATGGCACATCGCGCCTGCTCGGCGCAGCGCCGCGACCACCGCCGCGCCGAGCGCGCCTGTGCCGCCGGTGACGACAACATGCGCTCCCGCAAACGCCACCATCGCTCGGCCCTCATCTTGTTTACCCCAGCCTGACCCGGACAAAGGCTGTCATCGCGGGCGCAGCGACGCAATCGCGCAAAGCGAATCCCCACGAGTTGGCGCGACACTGATGACAGGATCAGGCGAGCGCACCTTCGCCGACGAGCAGGTCGTCCGTGTGCGCCGCAGCGACCGCGAGAATGATCTGGATCCCGGCGACGATCTGATCGAGCGCCATCGAGGGCGCATCCGGCACGCGCGCCGCCTGCTCGGGCAGGTACGGCACGTGCAGAAAACCGCCGCGGAAAACGCGGCCGGGCTCGGCGCGGACAGCCTCGTGCATCAGCCCGTAAAAAGCGTGGTTGCAGAGAAAGGTGCCGGCGCTGTTGGAGACGATCGCCGGCAGGCCCGCATTGCGCAGTGCGGCGACCGCGGCCTTGAGCGGCAACGTCGCGAAATAGGCTGGCGGACCGTCTGCCGCCACCGGCCGGTCGATCGGCTGATTGCCAGCGTTGTCGGGGATGCGTGCGTCGTCGATGTTGATCGCCACGCGTTCCAGCGACAAGGCGGGGCGGCCGCCGGCGAGCCCGGTGCACAGCACGATGTCGGGCGCCGCCGACGCGATCGCCGCGCGCAGCCGCGGCAGCACCTCGTCGTAGACCACCGGCAATACCGCTGCGGTCAGCGCAATGTCGCCGAGACGCGCCGGCAGCCGGCGGATCGCCACAAGCGAGGGATTAAGCGCCTCGCCGCCAAACGGCTCGAACCCGGTGACCAACGCCTTCATCCGCCAATGATCGGCGCCGGCGGTGGCGGCGTCAATCGACCACGACGCGGACCAGGCGGTCGGTTGGTCGCGTCCGCGTCGTTTCGGAGAGTGCGGCGCGGAAGATCGCCGCCGTCGCATCGTCGGGTGCGGTGACCATCACCTCCACCCCGGTGAACGAGGCGCGGATCGAGGCGCGACCGAGACGCTCCATCGCCAGCACCGCGATCTTCACCGGATCGGGGACTGGCGGCGCGACGCCGGCGGTCGGCCGCAGCGGCGCCACGAGGGGCCTGGCCCGCTTGCGGCGCCTGCGCCGCAGGCGCCGGCTCGCGGCGGCGACTTTGAGCAGCGCTGCCTTCAAGACCTGCCGGTGCCTCGCCTCGTGCATCGCGTTCGATCTCATCCGCGCCCCCTGCAGCATGGTCGGCGAAGAGCTAGCATGGCGCCGTGACAGTTTCGCGAAAGGGAATCCCCGAAACACAAGTTCTGGGGTGTCGGAAAACTGTAACGCACTTCTGCTAGTAACCGACTACGCGATTCTTACTCCCGGAAGATGCATGGCCAGCGAAGCCGTCCTATTCTTCAGCCTGTGGCTGCAGCGGCCGCTGCAGATCGCTGCGGTGAGCCCGAGCAGCAGCCATCTTGCGAATGCCATGGCAGGCCTCATCGATTTGAATCGGCCGGGCCTGGTGCTCGAGCTGGGCGCCGGCACGGGCAGCCTGACACGCGGTCTGCTGCGCGCCGGATGCCCGCCGGACCGCCTCGTCATCGTCGAGCGCGAGCCGGCGCTGGCGGACGGGTTGCGCCGTAATTTTCCAAGCATCCGCACCGTTACCGGCGATGCGACCCGGCTCGCCGATCTGTTTGTCGAGCGGGGCATCACGCGGCTCTGCGCGGTGGTGTCGAGCCTGCCGATCAAATGGTTCTCGCCGATCGACCAGCGGCGGGTGGTCGAGCCGTGTCTTGGCCGGCTCGGCCCCGGCGGCCGCTTTCTGCAGCTGACCAATGCCTTCGCCTCGCCGCTGGCGATGAACGCGCTCGGGATACGCGGTGCTTGTGTCGCCCATGTGTGGCGCAATCTGCCGCCCGGGCAAATCTGGGCCTATTCCGCCGGGGACGGGGCATGAACGACCTGATGCCGCCGCCGGGTGCACCCTCGCGATACCGCGCGATCTGGCTCAGCGACGTCCATCTTGGCACGCGCGGCTGCAAGGCCGAGTATCTGATCGACTTTCTGCGGCATAACGAAGCGGCGACCATCTATCTTGTCGGCGACATCGTCGACGGCTGGCGCCTCAGGAAATCGTGGTATTGGCCGCAGACCCATAACGACGTGGTGCAAAAGCTGCTGCGCGCCGTGCGCAAAGGCACGCGGGTCATCTATGTGCCGGGCAACCACGACGAGTGGTTGCGGCCGTACGCGTTGCTGCACTTCGGCGGGGTCGAGGTGCTCGACGAGGCGATCCATGTCACCGCCGACGGTCGCCGGCTGCTGGTCATCCACGGCGATCTGTTCGACACCGTGGTCAAGCATGCCAAGTGGCTGGCCGCGCTTGGCGACAATGCTTATACGGCGGCGCTCTATATCAACCGTTACTTCAACCTTCTGCGCCGCCTGCTCGGTTACGAATATTGGTCGCTGTCGGCCTATCTTAAACTCAAGGTCAAGAACGCGGTGCAGTACATCGGCTCGTTTGCCGAGGCGCTCTCGGAAGAGGCACGCCGGCGCGGCCTCGACGGCGTCGTCTGCGGCCACATTCATCATGCCGAGATCCGCGACCTCGGCGGCATCCTCTACTGCAATGACGGTGACTGGGTGGAAAGCTGCACGGCAATGGTCGAGCATTTCGACGGCAGGCTCGAAATAATTCCGTGGACCGTTAAGGGCGAGTTCGATCAACTTTATCCCGAGCTGCCGCTGTTCGCGAAGGAACCAACGCACGCCGGGCTACGCGGCTTGGTCGAGGTCGAGAGCTGAACACGGTCGCAAGCTCGGGGGCCGGTCTGGCCTCGTCCCGGCATCCCGATGCGGTTAGCGCGAACGCAGGGGGGCGGCCCCCGCTGGCCGCCACGGAAAGTTGGCGCGTCGCCATCGTCAGCGACGCCTGGCATCCGCAGGTAAATGGCGTCGTGCGGACGCTGTCGGCGATCAGCGACGGCTTGGCCGCGGCCGGCCACCACCCCACGGTTGTCGGTCCCGAGGGCTATCGCACCTTGCCGTGCCCCGGCTATGCCGATATCCGGCTCGCGGTTGGTTCCGGGCGGAGGCTGGCGCGCCAGTTGGAAGCGCTATCGCCTCGGGCCGTGCATATCGCGACCGAGGGGCCGCTCGGCTGGGCGGCACGCGCGTTCTGTCTGCGCCGCGGCTGGCCCTTCACAACGGCCTACCACACGCGCTTTCCCGAATACCTGCACGCGCGCTGGGGGCTGCCGACGACCTGGACCTATACCGCGCTGCGGCGCTTCCACGCGCCGTCGCATGCGGTCATGGTAGCGACCGAGACGGTGCGCCAGGAGTTGGCGCAACGCGGCTTCGCTCGCCTCGTCGCCTGGACCCGGGGCGTCGATGCCAGC
Source organism: Alphaproteobacteria bacterium (assembly GCA_019241915.1). Lineage (GTDB taxonomy): Bacteria > Pseudomonadota > Alphaproteobacteria > ATCC43930 > CGMCC-115725 > DATARH01. The sequence continues at coordinate 2,630 of JAFAWI010000169.1, read as the reverse complement.
CTGTTCCACCCGCACCACGTTCCCGCGCTCGATCTGCCGCGCCCGGTGTTTTTGTATGTTGGCCGCATCGCGCTGGAGAAGAACCTCCCGGCGTTTCTCGATCTCGCGCTTCCCGGCTCAAAATTGGTGGTCGGCGACGGCCCGCTGCTCGCGGCGATGCGGCAGCGCTACCCGCTAGTCCATTTCGCCGGCGCCCAGTCGGGCGAGGCGTTGGCACGTCATTACGCGGCCGCCGACGTCCTGGTGATGCCGAGCCGGACCGAAACATTCGGTCTGGTAATGCTCGAGGCCCTCGCCTGCGGCGTCCCGGTAGCGGCGTTCCCGGGCACCGGGCCGAGCGATGTCATCGGCGACAGCGGCGCCGGTGTCCTCGACCCCGATCTCGGCTGCGCCGCGCGCCGGGCGCTCAACATTCCGCGCGAGCGGTGCCTCGCGCATGCGCGCCGGTTCAGCTGGGACATTTCGGTCGCCCAATTTCTCGGTCACCTTGCCCTGCGATAGGCTTGCGGCAGTTATTGTTCAACGTCGGCCCATCAATGAATGTTTGATAAATAGCGGGTGTCGCGTTCTACGCGAGCTGGGATTTTCTAACGAAACCGGTTCGACAAGACAAAGATCGCAAACACCGTAATTTAGCAGACTTTAACATAACCTCTGGTTTCAATGAAAATCTTGCGGTTAGGCCAACTCGGATCACTTCCCACTTAGAGGCGTTTTCTAGCCGCGAGGGGCTGTGGCGCCCCGCGGTTGAGTATTCCGTCTCGAACCGTTCCGGTTCTGGGGAGCCTGAAAGGATCGTCCGATGGCCTTTGCCGACCAGGTATGGGAGCAGCTCGCGCGGCTGGAACTTCCTCGCCTCAAGCGCCGGCGTCGCCGGAAGGCGATTGGGCTGACCTGGACGGTGCGGCTTCTGCGCGTCGCCACGCTGGCGGCGATCGTCTTGTTGCTGGGTCGCGCGGCGCTCTATGAAATGCGCACCTCGCATATCGAATCGCGCTACTTCACCCGCCTCGACACAGCGATGACCGCGGCGCCGCAGCCGGGGCCGAGTGGCGAGATCGGCTTCCCGAAAAGCGGTCCCTACGACCAGCGGCTTGGCTATGTGGCGCTGCCCCAATATGTTTCGGCACTCGCCGCCGATGGTTTTGCCGTCGAGAACCAGGCCCGCTGGTCACAGGCGCTGCGCGATTTTGTCAGACACGGGGCATTCCCGATTTACCGCGAAAAGGATCGCGCGGGCTTAAGCGTTTTCGACCGCAGCGGCGGCGAGGTGTACCGGACGCGCTTCCCCGAGAAGGCCTACGCGGATTTCTCCAGCATCCCGCCGCTGGTGGTCAACAGCTTGCTGTTCATCGAAGACCGTTACCTGTTCGACAACACTCACCCGGAACACAACGCGGCGATCGAGTGGAACCGCTTCGCCTTGGCGGCCTTAGGGCGGGTCGTGCGCGTGGTGGTGCCCGGCTTCAACGAAGGTGGCGGCAGCACGCTGGCCACCCAGATCGAGAAATTTCGCCATTCGCCGCGCGGCCTGACCGGCGGCGTCGTCGACAAGCTGCGCCAGATGCTGACCGCTTCGGCGCGCATCTACATGAACGGGCGCAACACGATGGCGCGTCGCGAAGAGGTCGTCGCGACCTACCTCAACGCCACCCCCCTCGCCTCGATGCCGGGCTACGGCGAGGTCATCGGCGTCCCCGAGGCGCTCTGGGTTTGGTTCGGGACCAAGAACGAGGACGCAACCCGCATTCTCAACAGCGCGCCGCGCAACGCGGCCGAGTGGGCGCAAAAAGGACTCGTCTACCGGCAGGTGCTGAGCCTCATTCTGTCGGAGCGCAGGCCAAGCTACTACCTGCTCGCCGACCGGGCAGCGCTCGACACGTTGACGGACAAGTATCTGCGCATCCTCGCCGATGCCGGTGTGGTCGACCCGCGTCTGCGCGACGCCGCGCTCGAGGCGGAGCTGCATTTCCGCGACCAGCCGCCGCCATTGACCGCCGTGTCGTTCCTGCGTCAGAAGGCGTCCGAGGACCTCCGCAACAAACTCGTCTCGCTGCTCAAGCTGCCCGATCTCTACGCGCTCGACCGCCTCGACCTGACCGCTGAGACGACGATCGATACGGCGACCCAGGGTCGCGTGATGACGGTGCTGCAGCAGCTCTCCGACCCGCACTTCCTGCAAGCCTCGGGGATGATCGGCAAGCAGCTGCTGAGTCCAGGTCAGCCGCTGAGCAAGGTTACCTACAGCTTTGTCCTTTATGAGCGCGGCACCAACGGCAACTACCTGCGGGTGCGCGCCGACAGCCTCAACAAGCCGTTCGACATCAACTCGGACGCCAAGCTGATGCTCGGCTCGACCGCCAAGCTGCGCACGCTCGCGACCTATCTGCAGATCGTTGACGATCTGCACCGGCGGTTTGCCGGGGTGCCGGCGCGCGAGCTGTCGCGCATTGCGGCGACGGCCCAGGACCCGATCACGGCCTGGGCCGCCGCCGCAATCCGCGACAGCTCGCGCGCGGGGAGCCCGGCAAACCGCCGGTGCAGATCGTCAACGATCTGCAGATAGGTCGCAAGCGTGCGCAGCTTGGCGGTCGAGCCGAGCATCAGCTTGGCGTCCGAGTTGATATCGA
>JAFAWI010000164.1 GCA_019241915.1 Alphaproteobacteria bacterium | reverse complement strand
ATCGGTAAGCGTTCGATGTTCTGCCGCTATCCATCTCCTGAGGTTATTTCCTGACAAAGCTGTTCCCGTGCTGATGAAGATCGAAAAAGAAGCTATTGGCACCAGCGTCGCGGTAAGCGCCGGGTTTGCTCTGAGCTACCATAAATGGGATCTTGAGCGCGAGGCGAAGCCAACTCCGTCGCCGTCTTCCTGATCTCAAAGCTTGCAGCGCCGAAGGGCTGCGTCCCGTCATTTCAGCGGGTGCTGGTATCAAACCGTTCCGCGGAGAACGGCGAGGGGTCAACCAACGGCGTGTCGCCGGTCATCATCTCGGCCATCAGGCGGCCGGTGGTCGGGCCGAGGGTGAAGCCCTGATGGGCGTGGCCGAAGGCGCACCAGAGATGCGGCTGGCCCGGCGCGCGGCCAATGATCGGCAGCATGTCGGGGGTGCAGGGCCGCGTGCCCATCCACGGCTCGGGTTCGACCGCGTCGCCGAGCGGGAAGATGCGGCGCGCGACCGGCAGCGCGCGGCCGAGCTGCACGGGGGTCGGCGGCGCGCCCGGGCGCGCGAACTCGACGCCCGTCGTCAGCCGGATGCCGCGCCGCATCGGCGCCAGCAGGAAGCCGTTCGACGCCACCGGGCGGGTCAGCCCGGCATTGCCCTGCGGCTTAAAGTGCAGGTGATAGCCGCGCTTGCCAAACAGCGGCGGGTTGTAGCCGAAGCGCTTTGTCACCTCGCCGGACCAGATGCCGAGCGCGATGACGGCCTCGCCGGCTTCGACCACGGCGCTGTCGGCGGCGGTGACACGCCAGCTCACGCCCTTGCGTTGCAGGGTTGCCGCGTCGCCGATCGCGAACTGTCCGCCGAGCCGCTCGAACAGCGCGAAATAGCTCATTGTCAGTGCGTGCGGGTCATTGACCGCATAGGGGTCGGTCCAGTGCAGCGCACCGATAAAGCCGTCGTCGAGATGCGGCTCCATCTCGGCAAGCTGCGCGGCGGTGAGCGCGGCGGAGTTGACGCCCAACAGACGCGCCCGCTCCGCCTTGGCGAGCTCGGTGTCCATCGTCGCGGCGTCGTTGAAAGCGCGCAGAAACCCGACGGGGCGCAGCAATGCGCCCGAGCCTGCCTCATTGGCGAGCGCCTTATGCTCGGCGGTGCAGGTGGCGATCAGCGAATTCCAATGAGCCGCTATTGTGGCGTAACGCTCGGGCGCCGAGTTCCGCCAGTAGGACAACAGCGGCGAGGTCAGACCGGGCATCGCCGACCAATGGTAGTGCACATCGATCGAGCGGTTTTTGACGATGCGCTTGAGTTCGGTGAGATCGCGCGGAAACGGGTGCGGAAATACCGCCTCGCGCTGCACCAGCCCGCCATTGCCGTAGGACGTTTCCTCGCCCGGTTGGCGACGGTCGACCAGCACGACCTGCTTGCCGCGCTTTTGCAGATGCACCGCGATCGAAACGCCGACCATACCGGCGCCAAGGACGATCACGTCGGCTTGCATCCGGCGCAGTTCAGCTCGGGAAAATGGCAGTTATCTTCCAGGTTCCGTCAGATTGCGGCTCGGAAACGACCTCTAGCGCCCCCGAATCTTTGAAGTCCGACAGGATGCGGTCGACCTCCGTGGACGGAACATTGTCGATGACCTCCCGGCGGGAGAACGGCGAAATTTCGCGAGCCTGCCCACCACCGGCCATCGAAGTCTCCTCTCACGCTAATTGTAGACACGTCAGCAGCCGGGTGCGGGCGTCTGCAGGCGCGGCATTGATAAGCCAGGCGATGCTTCCGACGATATTTAGCTGCTGCATGCAAGCCGCGATCCGCGTGGCGTTCGTCCTGTCGATGCTGCCGCCGGGCTTCCAGTAATCATAGAGCTTTTGGCTGTTCGCATCAAAGTCGAGCCGCCGCACTGCGGAGGCCTCGAAGCCACGTCCCTTGAGGCGAAGCTCGCTCAAATTCGACAAGAACCGAGCGACGGCGCGCGGAATAGCAAGACGATAAAGGCGACGACGAGCGGCCAAGCAATGCTGCCGATCAGGTGTGCGACCGCATCAAGCAATACTGCCGTATCGTGCATCGACTATTCTGCCGCCATCTGCCGCTTCGGTTTCGGCCAGCGTGCGGCGACGAGCGGGAGCACCTCGTCGATCAGGCGGCGGGTCTGCGTCATGATGTCGTCATCGCCCTTGGCGGCCGGTCGCAGGATGAATTTGGAGACGCCGGTGTCGACAAACTCGGCAATCCTGCCGAGGACCGCCGACGCGTCGCCGATCGCGAAATAGTCGAGCGGGTTGCGGCCGGTGCGCTTGCGGTAAGCCTCGAACAGCGGCTGCAGCCCCGGCTCGTCCGGCCGGCCGAAGCGGAACGGGATGCCGGCGCCGTAATGGTCGTCGTCGATGGTGCGGCCCTCGGCGGCGGAAGCCGCGCGGATCGCGGCGACGACGTCCTTGGCCTGCGCCGGGGTCTCGGGCCCGGCCTGCCAGCCGGTGCCGAATTTGGCGGTGCGTCGGATCGCCGCCTCGGACGAGCCGCCGATCCACATCGGCAGATCGGGCTGCACCGGTTTCGGCAAGCATTGTGCGCCCGACAGGTGATAGTGCACCCCCTCGAAATCGACCTTATCCTCGCTCCACAGGCGGCGGATCACTTCGAGGCCCTCGTCGGTCTTGCGGCCGCGCGTCTTGCTGTCGAGGTTGAGCGTCTGCCATTCGGGGCCGAGCGGACTGCCGATGCCGAAGGCCGGCAGCAGGCGGCCGTCGGACAGAAAGTCGATCGTCGCGCATTGCCGCGCCACCAGCACCGCGTCGCGCATCGCCAGCGACAGCACGTTGACCCCGAATTTGAGCCGCCGCGTGCGCCCCGCGAGCGCCGCCATCACGCTCATGCATTCGAGAAACGGTGTGGGGCTGACCAGCCGGTCGGTCTGCCACAGCGAATCGACACCGCCCGCTTCAAGCAGGTCGACCCAATGCCAATAGGCGGAGGCGCCGGAGAACGGAAACTCCATGATCCCCATGCCGACCGCCACCCTGCGCGCCATCGCCGCCTCCTGCGCCTTCTGGCGGCAGTATCGCCGCATCCGGCGGCGACGCAAAGCGAAGGCGGCCTATGGGCGCTCGTAAGTGCCGACCAGGCGGCCCTTGGCAATCGCGGCGGCGTTCAGCGCGTCGATCAGTTCGGTGCGCCCCGGCGCCGCGGTGTCGATGGTCAGCGGCGTGCGCAGCGCGAAAACCTGAAACGCGTAGCGATGCGGTCCGTGCCCCGGCGGCGGATCCGGCGGCAGATAGCCGATCCGCATCAGCGAGTTGACGCCCATTGCCGGCTGTGTGCCGATGCCGCGCTCCGCCGGCATCGCGCCCTCGCCGAGGCTGCCGTCGCCCGGCGGCAGCCGCCAGACGATCGCGTGCACCAGCGGGTACGGTGTCGGGCTGTCGGCATCTTCGATCAGCAGCACGACTTCGGCCGCTGCATCGGGCACCCCTGCCCAGTCCAGCGGCGGCGACAATCCTTCCCCGTCGGCGGTGCAGCGGGTCGGCAGCACGCCGCCGTCGGCGAAGGCCGGGCTGGTCAGCGCGATCGTCTCCGGCACCTCGGCGAGCGCCGCGTCATTGATGGCGAGCCGCTCCATCCCGGGCCGCGCCGCGCGCAACGCGCGGCCGACAGCCGTCGGCAGTTTTTCGAGCATATCGATTCCACCGAAGAGAGATCGTTTCCGACGAACGCGCCGACCACGCAGACGATCCGTGCGCGGATGCCGGATCGGTGACTGCGCCGCATGCGAGGCGCATCTGCGCGCGGCTACCGCGTGGCGGCGGCCTGCTTGCGTTGCAGGAAGCGCCGAACTGCCGGATCGGTTTCGAGACCGATCGCCCGCCGATAGGCGGCGTCGGCCGCCGCGGCGTCGCCGGCTCGGCTCAGCATCTCGGCGCGTGCCGCCCAATAGGGCTGGTAGTCGCGCAGCCGCTCGTCGTCGCCGAGCCTGTCGAGCGCGACAAGTGCTGCCCGCGCGCCGCTGGTTTCGGCAATTGCTATTGCCCGATTGATCGCAACGACGGGC
>JAFAWI010000479.1 GCA_019241915.1 Alphaproteobacteria bacterium | reverse complement strand
GCATCCCGCCGCTGCGCGAGCGCACCGCCGATATTCCGGCGCTGACGCGTCATTTCGCGGCGCTGGCGGCAAAAGAGGGGTTGCCGGCCAAGGTGCTCGACGAAGCGGCGATGGAGCGCCTGCGGCGGTATCGTTGGCCCGGCAATGTGCGTGAACTGGAAAATCTCGTGCGCCGGCTGGCCGCGCTGTATTCGCAGGAGGTCATCGGGATCGACGTCATCGAGGCCGAGCTCGCCGCCGCTCCCTTGGAGGTTCCGCCGTCGAGCGAGACGGCGGCGGAGGGGCTGGGCGGCGCGGTCGAGCGTCATATAAACGACTACTTCACCGCCCACAAAGGCGCGATGCCGGCCGCGGGGCTCTATGACCGGGTGCTGCGCGAGGTCGAGCGGCCGCTGATCGTCGCGACGCTGGTGGCGACGCGCGGCAACCAGATCAAGGCGGCGCACGTGCTCGGCCTCAACCGCAATACGCTGCGCAAGAAAATCCGCGAATTGGACATCCCGGTGGTGCGGGGCCTAAAATAGCCGCTCGCCGCGCCGGCCGCCGCCGGTCAGGACGGCGAGATCTGGTGGGGAAAGCGGAATGAGTGTGGCGCAGCAGGTCGGGACCTGGGCTGGCCGCATCGGGCTTCGGCGCAAGATCGCGATCGCGCTCGCCGCCGCGGCCGTCGCCTCGGGCATCGCAACCTATCTGGCGCTGACCGGGGCGCCGCCGTTCGGGCCGCACCCGGTCGTGGTGCTGTCGCTGCTCAATCTCGACCTGGTGCTGCTGCTGGCGTTGGCTGCGCTCGTCACCAAGCGGCTGGTCGAGATGTGGGCGGAGCGCCGGCGCGGCCTCGCCGGTTCTCGCCTGCAGGTGCGGCTGGTGGTGCTGTTCAGCCTGATTGCGGTGATCCCGACGATCGTCGTCGCCGTCTTCTCGTATCTGTTCTTCAGCTTTGGCATCGAAAGCTGGTTCAGCGACAAGGTGCGGACGGCGATCTCGGAATCGGTCGAGGTCGCCGATGCCTACGTCAAGGAGCACCAGCAGGCGATCCGTGCCGACGCGCTCGGTATGGCCAACAGCCTCGACCAGTACGCCGCAACGATGATCATTAACCCACAGGACCTGGTGCAGGTGCTGGCGGCGCAGGCCTCGATCCGCGGGCTGACCGAGGCGGCGATCCTCAACAGCAAGGGCAAGGTGATGGCGCGGGTCGGGCTGGTTTTCGAGCTCGGCATCGACGATATCGGCGAAGATGCGTTGCGCCGCGCACGCGACGGCGACGTCGTGATCATGACCGACGACCAGGAGGAGCGGGTCCGGGCGCTGGTCAGTCTCGGCGGGTTCAGCGACCTCTATCTTTATGTTGGGCGCTTTATCGAGCCGAAGGTTCTGGCGCATCGCAGCGAAACGCAGCTGGCCGCCGCCCAATACGAACAGCTCGAAGGCAAGCGGGCCGGCTTGCAGATCACGTTCTCGGTGATCTTTATCCTGGTCGCGCTGCTGTTCCTCGCCGCGGCGGTGGCGGTCGGCATCAGCATCGCCGCGCAGCTCGCCAACCCGATCAGCCGGTTGGTCGGCGCGGCTCAGCGGATTGGCGCGGGCGACCTTTCCGTTCGGGTGCCGGAGGGCGGCAGCGAGGACGAGATGTCCTCCCTGAGCCGTGCGTTCAACCGGATGACCGACCAGATCCAAAGCCAGCAGCAGGAGCTGATCGAGGCCAATCGCCAGCTCGACGATCGCCGGCGCTTTACCGAAACCGTGCTGACCGGGGTCACCGCCGGCGTGATCGGCCTCGACCGCGACGGCCGCATCAATTTGCCCAACCGGTCGGCGTCGGCGCTGCTGGGGGTCGATCTCGACCAGTCGGTCGGCAACGACCTCGCGGCAGTGGTGCCGGCGATGGCGGAATTGCTGGACGAGGCCGCCCGCCGCCCAAACCGGATCGCACAGGCGCAGCTGCAGATCGTCGGCGGCAACAGCACCCGCACCTTGCTGGTGCGCATCGCCACCGAACAGGACGAAGACGGCATCGGCGGGTTTGTCGTCACCTTTGACGACATCACCGAGCTGTTGTCGGCGCAGCGCAAGGCGGCATGGGCCGATATCGCGCGACGCATCGCGCACGAAATCAAGAACCCGCTGACCCCCATTCAGCTGTCGGCCGAACGCCTGCGCCGCAACTATCTGAAGGAAATCAAGAAGGACCCGGACACCTTCCGCATCTGCACCGATACGATCGTTCGCCATGTCGAGGATATCGGACGCATGGTCGATGAATTCTCGTCGTTCGCCCGCATGCCGACACCGGTGCTGAAACCCGAGGATTTGACCGCGATCGTCGAGCGCGCCGTGTTTCTCGAACGGACCGCGCATTCTGACATCGCCTTCCGCATCAATTTTGCGGTGCGCCCGCTGGTCGTGCGCTGTGACGGACGGCTGGTCAGCCAGGCGCTGATCAACATCGTTAAGAACGCCGTAGAGGCGATCGAAGCGCGCCTGGTGGAAAGCGGCCCCGAGCCGCGCGGCGAGATCGACGTCTCGGTCGGGGAAACCGCCGGCAAGATCGTCGTCGCCGTCGCCGACAATGGGAAGGGGCTGCCAAAGCGCGGGCGGGAACAGCTGACCGAGCCTTATGTCACGACGCGCGCGAAGGGCACCGGGCTCGGCCTCGCCATCGTCAAGAAGATCATGGAGGATCATCAGGGCGAGCTGTTGCTCGAAGACGGCGAGGCCGGCGGTGCGCGCGTGATGCTGGTTTTTGCCGGCGAGACGCGTGGCAAGGTGGTGGCTGCGCCGATGGCCGAAGACGGGGCGGACCCGGTTGACATGAGCGTTGCTGCCCATGGCGCATGACATCCTGATCGTCGACGACGAAGCCGACATCCGCATGCTGATTGCGGGGGTGCTAAAGGACGAGGGCTACGCCACGCGCGAAGCCGGCGACAGCGACGAGGCCTTGCAGGAACTGCACGCGCGGCAGCCGACGCTGGTGATCCTCGACATCTGGCTGCAAGACAGCGAACTCGACGGCATTGCCATCCTGCGGCAGCTGCGCAGCGAGATGCCGTCGGTACCGGTGGTGATGATCAGCGGCCACGGCACCATCGAGACCGCGGTCGAAGCGATCAAGATCGGCGCCTACGATTTTATCGAGAAGCCTTTCAAATCGGACCGGCTGCTGCTGATCGTCGCGCGCGCGATTGAAACCGCGCTGCTGCGCCGCGAGAACGAAGAGCTGAAGCTGCGCGCCGGCGGCGATCTCGATCTGGTCGGCGCGTCGCTGGCCGCGACCCAGATGCGTCAGCAGGTCGAGCGGGTGGCGCCGACCGGCAGCCGCGTGCTGATCTGCGGTGCGCCGGGCGTCGGCAAGGAGGTCGTTGGGCGTCTGCTGCACGCCCGCTCGCGCCGCGCCGGCGGTCCGTTTGTCGCGGTCAACTGCGCGACGATGCATCCCGACCGGCTCGAACTCGAACTGTTCGGCAGCGAAACGGCCGTCAACGGCTCGCCGCGCAAGATCGGCACCTTCGAGCGCGCCCATGGCGGTACGCTGTTTCTCGACGAAGTGGCCGACATGCCGCTCGAAACCCAGGGTAAGATCGTCAGGGTTTTGCAGGAGCAGACGTTCGAGCGGGTCGGCGGCTCGAACCGGGTCGAAGTCGATGTGCGGGTCGTTGCTTCGACCAATCGTGAGCTCAGCGAGGAAATTGCTGCGGGCCGTTTCCGAGAGGATTTGTTTTATCGATTGAGCGTCGTTCCGATAAAGGTGCCGGCGCTGCGCGAGCGCCGCGAGGATATCCCGTTGCTCGCCCGGCATTTTATGCAACGCGGGGCGGAAGCCGCTCGGGTGCCGCCACGCGAGTTCGGCGAGGACGCGCTGGCGGCGATGCAGGCGTACACCTGGCCGGGGAACGTTCGGCAATTGCGCAATGTCGTCGATTGGCTGCTGATCATGGCGCCGGGCGATCCGCGCGAAGCCGTTCACGCCGAGCACTTGCCCAATGAAATCACAGCGATCGCGCCGACCGTCGTCAAATGGGATCGCGGCAGCGAGATCATGACCTTGCCGCTGCGCGATGCGCGCGAGGTGTTCGAGCGCGAATACCTGCTCGCCCAGGTGACCCGTTTCGCCGGCAACATTTCGCGCACCGCCGCTTTTGTCGGGATGGAGCGTTCGGCGTTGCATCGCAAGCTCAAGCTGCTCGGGGTCGCCATTGCCGAGCGCCCCCTCAAGACCGGCACCTGATGCGCTCGGACGGCGGGCGGCGGTCAGCGCCGAGGAGGTCGTGCAGCAACTTTTCGGGTGCCGACAAATGCCCCGCAACATCCTCCGGCTGACATTCCCACAGGCTGGCGCGTTCGCGTGATGCCAGCGACGCCCGATTACCCGAATGGATATTGGCGTCTGGAAAGACCTATGGACAACGGCGGATGGCAGGCCATAAATCCATCGACGATGAAGCCCGGTCCGCAATGGGAAACGCACGTCCCGCTGCCAGAACCGTGAGGCAGTGATGTACGATTTGCCGAAGAAGATGAGTTTCGAATTCCTCGAAGGGCGAGAATTGGAGCTGATATGTTTCGGCCCATACGCAGTAACGCTGCACTTTGAAGATCATATCCAGATTCAGATCGAGGGCGCGTTTGAGCACGCGGGAAAGCATAAAGCTGACGGTGAACTGTACTCGTTTCCCATTCACGGTTCACACTTGATGCGGCTGCTGACACAACAAGTGACTGCGGCCGACGCAAAACGGGACGGTACTCTCGCGATTGAATTTTCGAATGGCGACAGGCTGACAATCCAGGGCAATGTCAGCCCCTACGAATCGTACAATGTCCGCTATCCGGGCGGCGTGGTGGTTGTTTAGCGACGATGTCGCGTATTGCCTACGTCGATGGCGTCTACCGGCCGCACCGCGAGGCGGCGGTCCATATCGAAGACCGCGGCTACCAGTTCGCCGACGGCGTCTACGAAGTCATCGCGGTGCGCTGCGGCCGGTTGGTCGACGAGCAACTGCACCTTGTCCGGCTGCGCCGCTCGCTTGGCGAATTGCGCATCGAAGGCGCGCTTGCCGATGCCCCGCTCAAGGTCGTGTTTCGCGAAGTGATACGGCGCAACGGCATCGTCGAGGGCATCGTCTATCTGCAGATAACGCGGGGCGCTGCGCCGCGCGATCACGGGTTTCCGAAAAGCGTGCGTCCGGTGACCGTCGTCACCGGCCGGCGCGCGCGGCCGCCGGACCCAAAGCTCGGCCGCGACGGCGTCAAAATCATCACGATCCCGGACATCCGCTGGCAGCGCTGCGACATCAAGTCTGTCGCGCTGCTGCCGAATGTCCTCGGCAAGCAGCAGGCGAGAGAGCAGGGCGCGTACGAGGCCTGGCAGGTGGATGCCGAGGGCCGCATCACCGAAGGGACCTCGACCAACGCCTGGATCGTGACCGGCGACAAGCTCGTCGTCACCCGCGCCGCCGACCACGCAATCCTCAACGGTGTCACCCGGCAGGCGCTGATCGAGATCATCCGCCGTGAGGGGTTCGGCTTTGCCGAGCGGGCGTTCACCGTGGCCGAAGCCAAGGCAGCGCGCGAGGCGTTCTTGACCAGTACGACCGCCGACGTCCTGCCGGTTGTCGAAATCGATGGGCAGCCGATCGCCAACGGCGTGCCGGGTTCACTCAGCGAAAAGCTGCGCGGCGCCTATCGGGCCCATGTCACGGAGAGCGCGTGACCGGCGCTCCCGATTTGCGCCGGCCGCGCGCCATCATCTTCGACTGGGACAACACGCTTGTCGATACTTGGGCGACCATCCACGACGCGCTCAACTTTCTGATGGCGGCGATGGAGCGGCCGCTGTGGACGATCGAGGAGACGCGCCGCCGCGTCCGCCTCAGTCTGCGTGAGGCGTTTCCGGCGATTTTCGGGAACCGCTGGGAAGAGGCGCGCGACATCTACATCGATCGGTTTCGCACGATCCATCTGGAGCGCCTAACCCCGCTGCCGGGACGGGAGACGATGCTGCGCGCGCTCGGCGCCGATGGACATTACCTTGGGGTCGTCAGCAACAAGACCGGGGCTGTATTGCGCAGCGAAGCCGCGCATCTCGGATGGACGCCGTTTTTCGGCGCGATCGTCGGCGCCGGCGATGCGCATGCCGACAAGCCGCATTGCGCGCCCGTCGAGTTGGCACTGCGGCCGAGCGGCGTCGCGCCGGGGCCCGATGTTTGGTTCGTCGGCGACACCGCGGTCGATATGGAATGTGCGCTGGCGGCGGGCTGTGTGCCGGTGCTGCTTGGCGTCGAGGCGGGCGATGAAGAATTCGTTCGCTTCCCGCCCGCCTTAGCCGTTGCCGACGACGCGGCTCTGTTTCGCGTACTGCGGGGGTTGTGATCGCGTTCCGCGCCGCCCACCTTTGTAACTTGTAGGGGAACCGCGAGCGCCGCCGGTTCGTTGAAACCAAGGACGCTGCGGGCCGAAGAGTGGAGCCAGGAGCCACCGGATGACGTCGGACAAATCGCAGAACGTTCAGGACGTGTTTCTCAACCACGTCCGCAAAAACAAGACGCCGGTCACGGTGTTCCTGGTCAACGGCGTCAAGCTTCAGGGCATCATCACCTGGTTCGACAATTTCTGCGTCCTGTTGCGCCGCGACGCGCACTCCCAGCTCGTTTACAAGCACGCGATCTCGACCGTAATGCCGGCGCAGCCGATCCAGCTCTTTGAAGGCGCGCGCGAGGAAGAGCTGCCCTGAGCGAAGCCGCACCCGCCGCGTCGGCCGCCACCGGGCGCGCCTTTGTCGTCCACCCTGCATTAAAAAGCCCAGCCGTCCGCGGTGCGAATGGGGCCGAACTGCGTTCGCTCGAGGCCCGGCTCGACGAAGCGGTGGGATTGGCGCGGGCGATCGAGCTGGACGTCGTCGGAGCCGAGATTGTCAGGCTGGCGCGACCGGCGCCGGCGACACTGCTCGGCAAGGGCAGCGTGGACACGTTGGCCGAGCGGCTTGCCGAGCGGCGCATCGAGCTTGTTGTCGTCGATGGCGCCTTGTCGCCGGTGCAGCAGCGCAATCTCGAGCGGCGCTGGAAGACAAAGGTGATCGACCGCACCGGGCTGATCCTCGAAATCTTTGGCGCCCGCGCGCGCACCCATGAAGGCCGGCTGCAGGTCGAGCTGGCGGCGCTGACC
>JAFAWI010000444.1 GCA_019241915.1 Alphaproteobacteria bacterium | reverse complement strand
GCGCGAGAGCGATCTCGCCATTGTTCAGCGCATTTGAAATCCATTGGCATTGACGAAAAAGCCAATCGTCGTCATGAGCGGCAACAAGCGCGCACTTCTGAATTGCCGCGGCTTGGCCGGGTTCGAGCGCGCGAAAGCCGTGCCGGGTGCGGCGTACCAAGACGCAATCGGTTCCCAGGATCGCGCCTTCGCCGTCAACGCAAACTCCCCGATTGGCCGGACCGCGTGGATACAGCTGTCGTATGTTTCCGAGCATTGGATTCGTCGGGGGCTTTGCGAATCGATTATAGAACATAAGTAGAACAAAGAGTCAAGCGCGTTCGACAATGGCCGCACCCGGCCGTCGATCGAGCGGACGATCTGACTTACACAAAAACTTACACATACATAGCTGGGACCGGATTTGCTTTAAGCTTATCAGTACGTTCGATCCATGGGTGCCAGCCTCATAACCTGAAGGTCGTAGGTTCAAATCCTACCCCCGCAACCATCCTCGCCAACGCCGGGCGGGCTCGATCGCATGGTCTGGCGACGTGCGCGATCTCGGGGCGCCGTGCGCCGGCATGCCTGGCGATCGCCCGCGACGCCGCCGGCCGGCGAGCCGCGCCGAAACAAGCTCCTGCCAGCGGCTGCGTCGCTAACGCTGGCGAGTCGCTAATCGCTTAAGGTAAGTCCGCTGCGGGTTGGCGCCGGGAAGCATCGCCGCTCTATTGGTTCGCCGGCGCGATTGCTGGGAGATCGCCGCCAATGGCTTCGCACGATCGCATGATGACGCTGGTCGCCTTTCTGCAAGCGCAGAACTGCTCCAACTTGCCCGGGTCGTGGCGGCACCCGACGACGATGAGCGATTTTCTCGCACCGGAATACTACCAGCGCATCGCGCGCACGTTGGAGGACGGCAAAATCCAGATGGCGTTTTTCGACGACCGTCTGGCGCTGCCCGACATCTACACGGGCGACCACGCCGAAGCGGTGGCGGCGGGGGTGCGGGCGGTCAAGATGGATCCCTGCACCGTCCTGATGGCGATGGGAATGGCAACGCAGCGGCTGGGACTGGGCGCGACCTATTCGACGACGTACTACGAGCCGTTCCACATCGCCCGCGTCTTCGCGACGATGGACCTGATGCTCAAAGGCCGCGTCGCATGGAACATTGTCACCTCGCTCAACAGCGCCGAAGCGCGCAACTTTGGTCAGCGCGAGCATATGGATCACGATGCGCGCTACGACCGGGCCGACGAGTTTATGGAGGTGGTGCTCGGCCACTGGAACAGCTGGGACGACGACGCGCTGATCCTCGACAAGGCAGGCAACCGCTTCGCCGACCCGGCGAAGGTGCACCGGCTCGACCACGACGGCCGCTATTTCCGCTCGCGCGGGCCGTTCAGTGTGCCGCGATCGCCGCAGGGCCAGCCCGTGCTGATCCAGGCGGGCCAATCGGGCCGCGGCCAGGCGTTTGCCGCCAAATGGGCCGATCTGGTCTTTGTGATCTTCCACAGCCTCAACGATGCGATCGCGGAATACGCCGCGTTCAAGGCGGCTGTGGGAGCGGTCGGCCGCGACCCGGCGAGCGTGCGCATCGCGCCAGCGTGCTACGTCTGCGTCGCCGAAAGCGAGGCCGCGGCGCAGGACAAGCGCGCGGTGATCGAGGCGACGGCGCGCGAGATCGACGCGCTGGTGCTGCTCTCCGAGGTGTTGAACTACGATTTCGCCATTAAGCCGCTCGACCAGCCATTCACCGACGACGAGCTCGCGGCCTTGTCGTTCCAGGGCTTTCGCGACCGCGTCGTCCGCCTCTCGGGCAAGAAAAACCCGACCGTGCGCGACTTCATCGCCATCTCCGGCCGCGGTACGGTCAAGGAGCACCCGATGTTTGTCGGCGATCCGAAACAGGTCGCCGATCAGATGGAAGCGTGGTTTACCGCGCCGGCATGCGACGGGTTTGTGCTGGCGGCGACCAGCATGCCGGGCGCCTATGAAGACGTGGTGCGCCTGCTTGTCCCCGAGCTCCAGCGGCGCGGCCTGTTCCATCGGGATTACGAAGGGCCGACCCTGCGCGACAATCTCGGCCTGGCAACACCGCGCGCCGCGGAGTGGCGCGCCCACCGGCGCGGCGAATCCGCAAAGGTCAAAGACACGCCTTGATTGACCGCGTCGCGCGGCGAACCGGCGAAACCCGCCCCGCGGCTGAAATCCTTTTGAGCGCCCGCACCGCTCGGCGACGCGCGGCTATGCTAACCCCGTGTCAGCGGCTATTTTCCGCGCACCCATGCCCGGTCTGCGCATCATCCGCCATCCCGGCTTCGGCACCGCATACCCCCGCGGCGCCGTGCTGGCGCTCGGCAATTTCGATGGGTTGCACAAGGGTCACGCGGCGCTGATCGCAGAGGCCGAGCGGCTGGCGCGCGAACGCGGCGTGCCGAGCGCGGTCCTGACCTTTGAGCCGCACCCGCGCAACGTGTTCATGCCGGACTGCGAACCGTTCCGCCTGACCCCGTTTCGCGTCAAGGAGCGCGAAATCGCGCGGCTTGGGGTCGATCTATTGTTCATCCAACATTTTGACGCCGAGTTCGCCCAACGCAGCGCCGAATCGTTTATCGACGAGGTGATGGTGGGCGCGGTCGGCACCGCGCATGTCGTCGTCGGCCACGACAGCACGTTTGGCAACCGGCGGCGCGGCACCCCCGCGATGCTGCGCGAGAAGGGCGCCCAATTGGGTTTCGGGGTCACCGTGATCGAACCGGTAAGCGATGGCGGTGCCACCTATTCCTCGACCCGCATCCGCGAGCTGTTGAAGGCGGGCAAGCCGCGGCAGGCGGCGGCACAACTCGGCCGCTTCTGGGAGATCGACGGGCGCGTCGCCCTCGGCGACCAGCGCGGCCGGACAATCGGCTTCCCCACCGCCAATCTCGGGCTTGGCGAGTATCTGCGCCCGGCCTTCGGGGTTTACGCGGTGCGTGTCTGCGGCGACGGTGCCGACGACCCGCTCGACGGTCGCACGATCGGCGGCGTCGCCAATATCGGGCTGCGGCCGACTGTCGGCGGCCTTGTGCCGTGGCTCGAAGCGCACCTGTTCGACATCGACCGCAACCTCTACGGCTGCCACCTGCGCGTGGCGCTCGTCGAGTTTATCCGCCCCGAGCGCAAGTTCGCGGGGTTCGCCGAGCTGAAGGCGCAAATCGCCGCCGACGCCACCCAGGCCCGCGAGATCCTGGCGGGATAAGCATCGCTCTCCATTGAGCCACGCGCGGCTGTACCGCGCCGTCCGGCGCATCAGCCTCAAAGGGGAATCGCATGGCCCTGCTCAAGCATCTTGCCAAACTCGACATTCCCGGCGGCGGCCAGGTGGTCGCCCAGGAGGGCTACGCCTATGTGGGTCATATGGGGCCGCCCGACGGCACCTCGATCATCGATGTCAGCAACCCGAAGAAGCCGCGCGTCACCGCACGGATCGAGATCCCGAGCTTTATGCACTCGCACAAGGTGCGGGTGCAGGGCGACGTGATGATGGTCAACCAGGAACTGTTCCGCGCGAAAGCGGCGGAAAAACCCGAAGGTTGGCACGGCGGCATCAAAATCTACGACATTGCGGACAAGGCCCGGCCCAAGGAGATCGGGCATTACAAATCGGGCGGCTCGCACCGCTTCGATTCCGACGATCGCTACGCCTACATCTCGTCCGAAGAGGAGGGTTATGTCGGCGACATCGTCGTAATTCTCGACCTCGCCGATCCGACGAGACCCGAGGCGATCGGCAAATGGCATATGCCGGGGCAATGGGTCGCCGGCGGCGAAACCCCGACCTGGCCCGGCCGCCGCCACCGCTGTCATCACCCGCTGCGCCGCGGCGACCGGCTCTACACCAGCTACTGGCACGGCGGCTTTGTCATCCTCGACTGCAGCGACCTGCGCAACCCGGCCTATATCAGCGGCCTCGACTGGAGCCCGCCCTACCCGTGCCCAACGCACACCGTGCTGCCGATCCCGCACGAGCTCAAGGGCCGCAAGGTCGCGGTCGTCACCGACGAGGAGGTTTCCGACCGGCTGACACCGTCGCCCAACGCCTTTATGTGGATCGTCGACATCACCGACGAGGCGCACCCGGTGCCGATTTCGACCTGGGCGGTGCCGCACGACAAGCCGTTCGATCCGCTGTGCTGGTTTGGCGCGCATCAGCCGCAGGAGACCGTCAACGGCAATATCATCCTCGTCACCTGGTTTGCCGGCGGCTTGCGCGCGGTCGACATTTCAGATCCGTACCGGCCGGAAGAGATCGAGCATTTCATGCCGACTCCCGGTGCCGGGCAGACGATCGTCCAGTCGAACGACATCTTTGTCGACAAGGCGCGGGG